>JAQTVL010000521.1 GCA_028706835.1 Phycisphaerae bacterium
CTGGCCGGCGGCGACGGCCGCCCACGTGTCCTGCCGCTCGCTCGACGACAACGTGGAGTTGACGAACGCCGCCGGGATGCCGCGCCGCCGCAGGCTGTCCACCTGGTCCTGCATCAGCGCGATCAGCGGCGAGACGACCAGCGCGACCGCGGCCCCGTTGTCGCGGGCGACCGCGGGCAGTTGATACATCAGGCTCTTGCCGGCCCCGGTCGGGTGGACCGCCAGCGCGTCCCGCCCCGCCAGCACCGCCTCGATCACCTCGCGCTGGCCGGGGCGGAAACTGTCGTACCCGAAATGTCGTTTGAGTTCGGCAAGCAAATCCATGGCGACATGATCGGGGACCAGCCATCGGAATTCAAGGCCCGAGTCCGGATGCGGCGGCATGCGCGTGTGGCAGGATTCAGTGGCAAGAATGATTCTTCGCTGTTTGTGGAGTGCGGTAGCGCAGCTACCGCTTTGCGGGACAGGCACGACGATGCACAATTCAAAGCGGTAGCTGCGCTACCGCACTCCACAAAAAGACGGATTGGCAAACATGCCCCCGACTCCTGCCGCACCCGCCTCCGGCGAGCCGAACAATGTTCCACGTGGAACATCGTGCCGATCACGCCTCTCCCGCGTAGCGGGGGAGGTGCGGCTTCAGCCGCGGTGGGGGTCCGTTCTGTCCCCCCGGCCCGCAATGTTCCACGTGGAACAATAGTGTTTGCTAACTATGAATTCTTTCGGCAACCCCCGGCTGGCCCGTCACATGCCGGCCGGCCCCCCCGTTTAATTCGGGGACACGATGCCGCTCATTACGGTTGACCCAAACGGCCCAACCGGCCCAGACGGCCCAACCTGCCACCGGTCGGACCCGTTCCGCCTGCCCTGAGTTTATCGAATGGATCGGGTCCGAGAAGCGGGCATGAAGTCTTGTGTAAAACCATGCATGGCAAGGTGTTAGAGCAAGGTTGCTGCAAGGTTCCACAAAGTTGTTTTGCGACCTTGCTAAGTGATTGTCAAATATAAGCTTGCGAGCAAGGTCGCAAGGTCGCATCTTACTTCTAATCGACCCCAGCCGCCCCGCCTGTCCTGAACCCGTCGATGGGTCGGACCTTGCACGGATGGAATCTTCTGGAAGTTTATGCATGACAAAGTGTTACGACAAGGTTTCACAAGATTTCATCATCCGCCCTGAAATCTTCTGGAAGTGATTATTTGACCGACACATCCAGAAGATTTCATCTAACGCGCGCACACAAGCGTCCCGCCCGCCCCAAACTAATCCCTCGCCCAACGGCTCGCCCCCGGGGGATCCAGCCGCCCCCCGCACCCGAGCAACCTAGCCTGAATTGATAGCACAGGTCTCCCGTGTGTCAAGTAAATGTTAGGATATACTTGTCAGCAGGCATCCGCGTCGCGACAACGCCGGTCCATGGTTGCCGCCGCGTCAGTTGAAGGTCTGCGACGGCGGTGAACGTAAGGGCCACGCCCCCCCTGGCAACGGTATCTACACAACTCGTGTCGCTCGAATGAGTCAGCAGTGTGCCTTGATCTCTTCGCTGTTTGTGGAGTGCGGTGTCGTAGCCGCGAAGCGGCAAGGCGCCGCTGTGGCGGACCCGCTGGCTTCCCGGGCCAAGCAAAGCGGTGCCTCCGCCGGCCGCTCGACTCGCTTCGCTCGCTCTCGGCCGGCTACGACACCGCACTCCACGAAAAGATACTCACAGAAAGACACTCGCCCTCGCTGTCGAGCACGGTTCGGCCGATCGATCCCTGCCCGACGGACTTGTGGAGATGCAATCCGCGTCCTCCGGCGCAGGGAAAACCGCGGCGGAAACCAGGGCCCAAATCGCCTCTTCCGGCACAAGATTTTCGTCGCTTTTCGGGGGCGGTTTCGGTAGACTTGCCCGTCGGGTTTTTGGCTTGGGATTGGCTTATCAAATCGCCCCGGCCTGACCGATAGGTTTTCGTGGCAGAATGCCGTAATTGGCGACGTGCTGTTTTACGCAACATCTTGTATAATCAACAACTTAGGAGTGTTCGCGTCATGGAGGACGGACAGCTTCACTGGCTCTGGAAGAGCCGCTCGGCCAGGGATCGCAGCCAGCCTATCGGCGTTGTCCTCGGCGGGCTGGCCGGCTCGATCTGGTTCAAGCAGCAAAAACACCTGGGGCGGATCGTCCAGGCGCTGCGCGACGTGCTGCCGACGGAACTGGCGGACCACCTCGCGATCGACGGCCTGCGGCGAAACACACTGCACCTGAGAGTCGACTCGGCGGCGCACCGCTACGAGCTCGAGATGATCAAGGACTCGCTGCTCGAATCGCTGAACGAACAGATCAACGGCCTGTTCATTCGCGACATCCGATTCACCCTCGGGCCGCTGGAGGGTCCGTGGCGATCGACGCAGCGAACGTCGGCCCCGGCCGACCGGTACGAGAATTGACCTGAGAAAGAAGTCAGAATTCAGAAGTCGGAATGAAGAACGGCAGCCGCGCCTCTTCTGAGTTCTGAATTCCGAGTTCTTGTTTTCCCGGAGTTGCACCCCCATGTCTGACGCAGAAGAAAACCCACAGCCCCAGGCTGGCGACGAGCAGGCACAGCCGCAGGCTGAGGCCGCCCCCGAGACGCCCGCGGCGCAGTACGACGAACGGAACATCAAGGTCCTCAAGGACCTCGAGCACGTGCGCAAACGCCCGGCGATGTACATCGGCGACACGACCATTCGAGGCCTCCACCACCTGGCGTGGGAGATCGTCGATAACGCGATCGACGAGGCGATGGCCGGGCGGTGCTCGAACATCCTGGTCCGGGTGAA
Organism: Phycisphaerae bacterium; assembly: GCA_028706835.1. Lineage (GTDB taxonomy): Bacteria > Planctomycetota > Phycisphaerae > JAJVII01 > JAJVII01 > STB-87. The sequence goes on from JAQTVL010000521.1 coordinate 2,798, forward strand.
CGCGGACGGTTCGATGACGGTGGCCGACGACGGCGTCGGCATCCCGGTCGGGCCCCACCCGACCGAGGGCATCAGCACGCTGGAAGTGGTGCTGTGCAAGCTGGGGGCCGGCGGCAAGTTCGACCACGACGTGTATAAAGTCTCCGGCGGGCTGCACGGCGTCGGGGCGTCGGTCGTCAACGCCCTGAGCGAATGGCTGGAGGCCGAGGTCACCCGCGACGGCAATGTCTACTTCATGGAGTTCGAGCGCGGCGCCCGCACGAGCGACCTGAAGGTCATCGGCCAGCGAAAGAAGAGCGGCACGAAGATCTCCTTCAAGCCCGACAGCGAGGTATTCCCCGACACCGAGTTCCGCTACGAGACGCTGGCCAACCGCCTTCGCGAACTGGCCTACCTGAACGAGGGCGTGACGATCAAGCTCCAGGACGAGCGGATCGCCAAGACCGACGAGTTCTGCTACAAGGAAGGGCTGCTGGCGTACGTCAAGCACCTCAACGAAGGCCGGGAAACGCTGCACCGCCCGATCTTCTTCCGCAAGGAAGACCCCGCGACCCGCCTGGTGGTCGAGGTGGCGATGCAGTACAACGACAGCTACAGCGAGACGATCTACTCGTTCGCCAACAACATCAACACGATCGAGGGCGGCGAGCACCTGTCGGGGTTCCGCAGCGCGCTGACCCGCACGATCAACTTCTACGCCAAGAGCAACAACCTGCTCAAGGACCTCACGCCGTCCGGCGAGGACCTGCGCGAGGGGCTGACCGCGGTCATTTCCGTCAAGGTGCCCGACCCGCAGTTCGAGGGCCAGACGAAGACCAAGCTCGGCAACAGCGAGGTCGGCGGCTTCGTCGAGGCCGCGGTCAACGAGCAACTGG
>JAQTVL010000522.1 GCA_028706835.1 Phycisphaerae bacterium
TCCAGGGCTTAAGAGGACTACGGCGGTTTCAACCATCGCCCACATAGCCGGGCTTACCAGGCGGAACACGGCACTCGCTGCCCGCGTGTAGGCTTCCCCGCGATGAACCGTTCTTGGTCTACGGTATGCTACGATTAACTCGCCCAGGAATAGCAGGGCAAAACCCTCGGGAAGAAACTGGAATCCAAGAGGGGAAAGCGGGGAATGGATTCCAGTCTTGGATTCCAGTTTCCCCGCCGGTCTTGAACCAGGCCGAAAATAGGCGATCCTGTATCCATGCGGCCGAGACGGTGCGAAGGGTCAATCCGATTTGCCCGGCGAACCATCCGGCTGCGACGTCGAGCACTCGCTATACACCCGGCGAAGTTCGGCGACCATCTGATCGAACGCCTTCTGGGCTTCGGGATGAGCCTTCGCCTGCCCCTGGTTGTAAGGGCCGGTGTCCCCACTGACGTTCAGGTTCGACGCGATGCCCTGAAGGCGAAGGTCCACGCCGATCAGGGCGTCAGGCCAGTAAAGTTGCCTTGGGAAGGCTACCAGGTCCGTATCCGCCAACACCTTGGCCAGACGCTTGATCATCGCCTCCGCGTCCGCCCGGCTCAACTTCGCCCTGCTGATGAAGAGGCGGACGTGGGCGGCCTGAATCACCATGATCTGCGGGTGGTCCAGGTCCTTCTTGGATGTGCAGGCGAACGAGATCGCCAAGGCCTCGGGAGCCAGTTCGCCTTTGGCCAGCAACGCCAGGCCGTCCTTCAGGGACAGGCTGTCGAGTTTGAGTCCCTTCGCGGCCAGGGGCGCAAGTTCTTTCTCAAGATCGCCGATCATATCGAGCAGTTCCGCCGACTGCTCGCCCTCGCCCATTTGCGTGACGCTCTTGCTGGCTGAGCCAATTGTGACGGTGAACTGCCGCAGCAATTGCACCGGCGGCCTGGCCACCGGGCCTCGAAGATTCGGATTCGGATTGCCTCCAAGACTTTCGGGCATCGCGGCGAAGCCAGCCTTCTGAACCCTCTTGAGCACAGCCAGGAGCACGTCCTTCCCCGGCTTGATCTGGGTCGATTTGACAAAGCCGAACCGCGGGCCGTAGAGAACGAAATCGCTGTCTTCGGATCGGCAGTAGACCTCAACATCATCCAGGGAGAGCTTGCCCGCGATCGCATCATCCAACGCCTGCGGCAGTTTGGCGGCATCCGCCCCGAGCGGCGGTTCCGGCGCCGTCAGACGGACCTGCACCGGCTGGGGCGGCAGTTGTCCAAGGGCCGGGCCCGGCTGCGGCACAACGGGCGGCCCGACGATCGGCCCCCCGGCCTGGGCGAACACCGTCGAAGAAACGAGCGGCAGCGAAAGAAGCAGCAAGACGGCAATGCGGTTGACCATGTCGGACTCCTACTGGTTAGACTGTCCCGGTGTCGCTCAAGAGTAGACGCATGAGCGTTCAATAAGTTTCGAAAAACACTCGGCACTCCACCGCCGCAGTGGGAAACCCCGGTAGAGACTTCCGCGACAGGCAGGCCGAAACGCCGCTGTACAAGCGGGGTTACTCTATAGAACACTCGGTTGCTCGAACGGAGACTTTCGATGCGTATGCCGCCGCCCCGGTCTGCCAGGCCTCTCTTCTTTCTGCCGCTGATTCTGCTATCCGCGTCCGCCGCGGGCGCGCAGCAGCCGGCCGTTCCGACGACCTTGCCCCAGTCCGTGCAGGTCAAGGACCCCTTCAAAGACCTCTACACGCGCTACGTGCCGGATTTCCTCATCAAGGACACGGAGAACCGCCACGACCCCGCCCACTGGGTCCGCAATGAAGACCAGATGAAACTGTCGGCTGAGTCGACGTTCTTCACGCTCAACCTGGTCGACGAGGATTCCCGGGCCAACGCCCTGGTCGACGCGGCGCTCCAACAGGAATCCAAGGGCCAGTTTCGCGACGCGCTCAAGATGTACCAGACGGTTATCGAGAAGTACCCGAATCAGTTGTATCGCGTGTCGCAGCACGGCGTGTTCGTGCCGATCTCGCAGTACTGCCAGCGCCGCGTTCTCGGCTTCCCGCCGCACGAACTCCAGTTCTACCGCTCCCTCTACGACGCCCGAGCCAAGGAGGCCTACGACCAGGCGAGGCGGCAGTACTCGCTCATCGGGCTGTCCGAGATCGTCGACACGATGCTGGCGACCAGTTACGGCGGGAAAGCGTTGCTGGAACTCGGCAATGCGGCCTTGGATGCGGGCTATCATCTCGCGGCTCTGGAGTATTACACCACGGTTCGCGATTTCTTCCCCGATCCCGCGTTGCACACGCCGGAACTGACATTAAAGATCAGCCACTGCCGGAAGATGCTGGGCGCCTCGCAAGGAAGCGCTGCGGATCGCGGAGTCACGGGCAACAGTGATCTCTCGGCAAGCCAACTGGCACAGTTGCGGAAGGTCGTCGATACCGCGACGGTCGTCAAGCCGCCATTCTTCTCGCAGATGGCCAGCGGGACTAACGTCACCGCGGACGACTACACGCTCATGCCGCCGACGGTTGATCCATTGGGTCTCAAGCCAACCGTCTGGCAGGAGGCGCTGCCCGGCTCCAGGAGCGACGTCATCATCTACACGCAGCCGGTCGTCACCGAGAACAGCGTTGTCTACCGGCACAAGAACATCGTCTACTCGCGATCGATCCTCAACGGCGAGCTGCGCTGGGTGAACGACCTGGGCGGCCGGGCCGTCTGGCAGAACCGCCGCGAGCGGATGTATCCCCAGGAAGATCTGCTCGTCCAGGACGGCCTGGTATTCACCGTGGTCAGCAAGGGCGGCCCGTCGCTGGTCGCGCTGGACGAGGTGACAGGCCAATTGCGGTGGGCGTACGGCCCGATGGTCGCATCCAACGAGGAGGAAGCGAGGATGCGGTTCGAGGCGGCGCCCGCCGGCGGGCCTCGGGCCGTCTACGCAGGCTACGTGCTGGACAACATCGAGGGCGAGACGCATACCGACAGCGAATACGGCGTGATGGCGTTCGAGAGCACGACCGGCCGGGTGCAGTGGCGAACGCCGCTGTGCCGGCTGGTGCCGGGAAAATTCGCCGGAGGCTTCGCCGAAGAACGCCGCAACCGGATCCGCAGTTTCACTTCGCCGCCGTTGTATCACGAAGGCACCGTGTACTACTGCACCAATGCCGGCGCGATCGCGGCCGTCGACAGCCAGTCCGGGCGGGTCAAATGGCTGGGTCGCTATCCCTACTACCTCGCTCCGGAGATTGTCCACGACGCCACCCGCGTGTTCGGGGCGCTGCCGGAATGGAGCGGCCTGATCAATACCGGAGGAATGCACGAACCGTCCTTCTGGTTCAACCAGAGGCCGTTGCTGGTCGGAGAGCGGCTGCTCATGCTGCCGGTGGACACGCCGCTGATGCTCTGCCTGGACCGCCAGACCGGGCGGGTGAACTGGAGCCGGATGAAAGGCAGCGGCGGCTTCACCTATGTCCTGGGGCCGACCCGCGAAGGACACCTCGTCCTTGCGTCCAGCGGGCGATTGAACATCATCAAGCTCGTGGATCCGCAGGACGGCAAGACCGTCTGGAACGCGCCGGACGTGATGATCCCCGAAAACCATCCCGTCATCGAATACCCCAATCTGGGCCATGGGCCTTACATTCCGTGCTCCATCACCGACAGCCGCGGCTACACCGGCCT
>JAQTVL010000523.1 GCA_028706835.1 Phycisphaerae bacterium
CTGGAGGTGTATTACCGCTACAGCGAGGCCTGCAACAGCTTCGGCGTGGCGCCCGACCTGGATGACCTGTTCCTGCAACCGGGGCAATAGGAGATCGTGATGATGCGACCGATGTGGGTGGCGATGTTGACGGCGGTTGTGCTGGTCGGGGCGGCCCGGGCGGAGAAGCTGGAGGTCGGGCCGGGCAAGAAGTTCGACAAGGTGGCGGCCGCGCTGAAGGCGGCCAAGGACGTCAAAACGGTCATTCGCAACAACGTGTGCGTCGGGCCGCTGGTGCTGACGAACGCGGCCAAGTTCGAGGAGGCCGGCAACCTGCTTTTCAAGACGCCGGCCGAGGCGGGCTGGGCGGACCCGGCCAAGTACGACTTCTCGCTCAAGGCCGGTTCGCCGTGCATCGGCGCCGGGATGGAGTGCGGCAAGGTGGGCGAGTTCTCCTTGAAGCCGACGCTGCAATACGTGCATCCGCACAGCAAACAGCCTCGCCCGGACGACGGCAAGCTGGATGTCGGTGCCTTCAAGTTCAAGCCGGCGAACGCCGCCGCGAAATGACGAAGGAAACTGCGGCCCAAGCGGTTTATCATGGGCGGACTGGCTCTACGCGCTCGTCCGCCGGGGTTTCCCCCGGCAGCCGGCCGATGATTCGCTTGAAGCATTGCGTAAAGTGGCTGGCGCTGCGGAAGCCGGCGGCGTGGGCAATCTGCTTGACGGATCGCGCCGGGTCGGCGGCCAGGGCCTCCCGGGCCCGCGTCACGCGAATATGCAGCAGCGTCGCATGCACCGATTCCTGTTCGTAATCGCGAAAGAGGCGGGTCAGGTGCCGGGGGGGCAGCCCGACGTCCTCGGCGATGATTACGCGCACAATCATGGGCCGATGATGAGCCCGGCCCTGTTGGTGCGTCGGGCTACGCGGGCAACACCTGGTCGGGTTCGCCAACTCGCGGAGCTGTGTTTACTTACGAATTCACGGCTGCGAGTAGTACTGCCAACTTCACCATCGGGAAAGGCAGCAGTGGCGACACCAATGGGCTGCTTAGCGCATTCACGCAGGAGCAGGCGTTCGTTCCGGTGCTCACCGCCACGCCAGACCAAGACATCGACCCGGTATTCTCCGGCTCGACGCGCCAACTCAACCACGCGTTCCGATTGAGCGGGGGCAGTCCCGCGACCTCCGATATTACAGTGACCAACAGCGGCGAACCTGGCAGCACCTTGCAGATCACGGGCTGGGATGTCACGGGTCCGAACCCGGACGCCTCGATGTTCGGGCTGCACTACATCAACGGCGGCGTAGTGCCTTCCCCGCTTTCCATCAGCCTTGCGCCGGGCAGCAGTCAACACTTTGAGTTGTGGTTCAAGGGCGCGAGCGCCCCGGGCGTCTACGGCGACCCCTTCGAGTCCCCCTATACGATGTTGACAATCTACACGAATGCCGGAAATATCGGCTACTATCCGCAAGTCACGGTGCCCCCCGAGCCGGCGACGATGGCGCTCCTGGCGCTGGGCGGGTTGACGATGGTCGGCGCCGGGCTCCGCCGGCGCTGGCGGGGCAGCAAGTAAGGCTGCCCCGGCTGGTTTGAGACAAACGGACGGAATTATGATGCTCATGGCCAGTGGGCATTGACCGGAGAGAAGGCGGAATGACGTAGATGTAATCAGCCGGGGGGACATGGGGTCGGGGCGTTTGTGCCCCAAGCCCGTCCGGCTACCCGCCGGAGGGGGTCCGTTTCTGAATTCTTTCCTTCGTAGCATGGGCAAGATGCCCGTGCTACGAAGTTGCGCTGTAGTGTTAGTCGCGAACGATGGAGCGGGACGGTGGTGGTTGGGAAGGCGGCTGGTGCCGGCTCGCAGCCTGCAAGGCGGAGCCATTCACAGCGGGCTGAGCTACGGCCCGAACTTCATGATGCACCCGCTGATCCCATTCCTCGAGACCGCCCGCAGTGCCGGCGGGGTCGACTACTTCCACACGCCCAACCCGGCAGACAGCGCGTGGCTCCGCGAAATGGCTTACTTCCTGATCTACTGCGTCCAGCCGGACATGAACCACGTCAACTACGCCGACGTGGCGACGGAGAACCCGGCCAAGCAGGTACGTTTCATGCTGGATATCTTCGCCTCGGAGTACGACAACGGCTATGCGGCGGAGATGGCCAACCGCATCAGCGAACGGTTCAAGACCAGCGGCTATCACGCGGAGTGGATTTACCTCTACTTCGCGTTCCACAACCCGTCGATCAAGCCCAGGCCGCTGGCTGGACTGCCCGTCGCCCGCGTCTTCGCGCCGCGGAGCGTCGGGCAGGTGTTCTGGCGGAGCGACTGGTCGGCCGACGGCACCCTCGTCCACTTCCGCTGCGGCGACTACTTCGAGGACCACGGCCATTTCGATCAGGGCAGCTTTACTATTTTCCATCGCGGGAAACTGGCCCTCAAGGGCGGCGGCTACTGGGGCTTCCATTCGGCTTACCGCCTGCACTACTACAAGCAGGCGATCTCGACCAATACGGTCATCTTCAACGATCCATCCGATCCAAAGGATGAAGGCCGGCAACGAAACGTCAAGTACATGGGGGCAAGCACCCTGGCCGATTATCTTGCCCACAAGAACCCGACCACCCAACCGTGCGTCGAAACAGGCGACATCCTGGCCGACGACGATTCGCAGTGGGTCAGTTCAACGAGCAAGAACCTCCACAGCGTGGTGGCCGACGTCACGGCGGCCTGGGACTCGAAGAAGGTCAAGCGCTACGTGCGTTCGCTGGCATTCGTTGACGACAAATACCTGATCGTTGTTGACGAAACTGAGACAACGACGCCCGACATTCGCGCCCGCTGGCTGCTGCACACGCAGGTCGAGCCCAAGGCGTTCAGCCGCAACGGTGGAGGCGTAGGGACCGTCAAGCCGCCGATCTGGTCGGTTAACCTGCCTAAGTCCGCCATGCTGGTTAGCATCGTCGAACCAGCCAAGCCGAAGGTCGCCCTGATCGGCGGCGAGGGGCACGAGTGCGAGGTGAATGGAGTCAACTATCCCTACACGGGCACCAAGGAGTACGGGCGTCGCAGCAGGAACGGCGAGCAGCCCAAGCCGGAGCCGGAGGCGGGCCTGTGGCGGATGGAGGTCGAATACCCCCGGGGTAACACGAACCGCACGTTCGTGGCTGTGCTGACCGTCGGCGAGCCGGAGGTCGCGCCACCGGTCGTCGAGGCGGTTCAGTCCAAGGCCGGCCTGACGGTCAAGGTGAACAACACTCAAATAACGTTCAAGGGTCTCCCCGGTCAACCGGGACAGGCCGAAGTTGGATCGCCAAGGTAACTTGTGCCCTTATCGCCACGGCCGGAGGACTTTATGCCTTCTGCCAGGGACTCCTGTAATGGTCCAAGTCCAGAGCATTTCTAGCCTGCTTCGCGTCGGAGTTGGTGAAGGGAGACGATGGTCTGGCAGCGGGTTGGGGCTTGGAGGTCGCGTTGCATGTCCAAAGCAATGCGTCGGGTGATAGCCTGCCGGGTGCGGACGCGGTAGATGGTCTCTTGCTTCTTGCGGTGGCGACGGGTGCCGCGTTCAACGGTGCTCCACGTGGAACAATCCTCCGACTTTCCCTCTCCTCGGGGAGAGGGAGCAAGGGAGAGGGGCAGCTCCTCCGATCAATGTTCCACGTGGAACTGTATTATGCGACTA
>JAQTVL010000032.1 GCA_028706835.1 Phycisphaerae bacterium
GCCTCCGCGGCACAGGCGCGCCTGCAATTGCTGCTTCCCGGGTTGGCACAGGAGGAGGTCGCGGACATTCGCGGTGTGGTCGCCAATCGCTACCGCCGCAACGGGGCCAAGGAAAAAGTACTGGGCGCCGTCTACACGCCGCCGCGCGTGGCGGCCGCCTTGACGCGATGGGCCGTGCGCCATCGTGATGATGTGGTCGTGGACCCGTCGTGCGGCGAAGGCGTCTTCCTGGCGGCGGCCCGTACACGATTGAGTGATCTCGGGGCAAGGAAGCCCGTTTGCCTGGGCGTCGACATTGACGGCCCAACGGCCGTTCAATCCGGGGCGGTCTGTGCCGATTTCTTTGCCTGGGCGCCATCCGCCCCGAAGGCCGATGCGGTCATTGGCAACCCACCGTTCATTCGCTCGCACCTGTTCCCGGAATCGAGCCGCGAGCTCGCGTTCCCGGCCATGCGCCGGCTTGGCCTCAACCCGTCCCGCCTGATGAGCACATGGGCCCCGTTTCTGGCGTTGAGTTGCGGCCTGCTAAAGCCGGCCGGGCGCTTGGCCATGGTGATACCGGAGGAACTCCTGGCAGTTGGGTACGCCGAGGAACTTCGGAGGTTTCTCCTTCGGCAATTCCACCGGGTCATCGTCTGCCTTCCCGGCGCGGATATCTTCCCCGAAGTGCAACAGGCCGTGGTCCTTCTGTTGTGCGACAATGACATGGGGAAGCCCGCCGGCCTGTTCACCCTGGACTATGCCAGCCTCGAAGAAGGGAATCCTGACGCGGTGGAGTGCGCCCCTCCATGGGACTGGAATCCGAAATGGACGCATCTGTTTCTGAGGCCGGCTGAACGCCTGCACTTGGCGAAGATGCGGTCGGAACTCGGGTGGGAACCGTTCAGCGCCTATGGGCGGGTCGAGGTGGGCATTGTCACCGGGGAGAACAGTTACTTTGTCCTGCCGGCGTCACGGATAGCGGGGTTGCCGCCCCGGCACTTGCAGCCGATTGTGTCCAGTGCTCGCGACCTGCGAGGAATTCGCTTCGGGGCCGAGGATTTCAATCGGATGGCCGCTGATGATCGCCCCGCCTACCTGCTGAACCTCGGCGAGCCGGATGCCGGACTCAACGAGGCGGAGCGGGTGTACCTGGCGTTGGGCGAGAAGGAGGGAGTCCCGCACCGGTACAAGTGCCGAATCCGAGACCCGTGGTACGCCGTGCCCTCCGTATGGGAACCGGACGCGGTGTTGCTCCGCCAGTCCGGCGAAATGCCGCGCCTGATCCATCTCGCCAAGAAGTGTACTGCCACGGACACCATCCATCGCGTCACCTGGCGGAAACGCTCCCAGGGGAAGCAGCATACCGCCAGCTTCATGAACAGTTGGACGTTGTTGGCTGCCGAATTGACCGGACGCAGTTACGGAGGCGGGGTCCTTGAACTCATGCCCGGAGAGGCCAATCGTCTGCCCCTCCCGCCGGCGAATCCGCTGCTTGACGACCTATTTGACCCCATTGATGAGTGCATTCGCGCCCGCGATCACTTCGGCGCCGTTGATCTGGTGGACCGCGCCGTTTTCGCCCGGTCGATGTCGCCCCGCGACCAACATGCGACGCGGGGCATCTTGGCCAAACTCATCAAGCGTCGTCAAACCCGCGCAAACTGATCGACCGCACGATGTGCGGCGGTCGAAGGGCGAGGGAAGTTCTGCCCGTCAGCCACCTGAGAAGAACATTCGTCATGACAGGAGTATCTACGAAAGGATCCGTGCTATGTCGCGTGGACGATTGATGCTGGCGGTTGGACTGTTTGCTGGATTGCGCTTGTGCGGCCCGGCGTTCGCGGCGGATACGCCGGCCGACGCAACAAGTGGAAAAACCATCCTCGGCGCGGCTTCGCCGTGGCGGTGGGACGCCGTCTGGAGCCTGCCGGTCGCGACGCCCGCCACGCCGACCACCCAGCCGATGGTGCTGCATCCGAAGATAGGGTTCTTCCGGCTCCAGAACACGTTCGAGAAGCCCGAAATCCCCGCGCCGCCCCCCGGCTGGCGCGACGCCGGGTTCGACGACATCGGCTGGTCCCGCACCGGGCTGCCGATCTCCGACACGCAGTTCATCTACACGCCGGTGCTGACGGTCCGCGGCAAGTTCGAGGTGACCGACCCGGCCGCCGTGAAGGCCCTGCGCCTGACGCTCGCCTACCGCGGCGGCGCGGTGATCTGCCTCAACGGCAAGGAAGCCGCCCGGGTGGACATGCCCGAGGGCGAGATCACGCCGGCGACGCCGGCCAAACCGTATCCCGACGAGGCCTGGGTCGACGCCGCCGGCAAGGCCCTGCCCCACTTCGAGCTGCTCAAGGACGACAACAAGGACCGGGCGGCCAAGCGCGAACGCCAGGGCGGGCCGATTGACCTGCCCGTCGCCGCCCTTCGCAAGGGCGGAAACGTGCTGGCCATCGAACTGCACCGCAGCCCCATCCACCCCAGCGCGCTGACCTGGTGGAACGGCGACGAGTGGGCCTACGGGCGATACCGCGGCTGGAACCCCGTCGGGCTGGTCGACGCCAAACTCGTCGCCGAAGGCGAGGGCATCGCCGCCAACCTGGCCCGCCCCGCGGGCATCCAGGTGTGGAACTGCATGCCGGCTGCCACCGTCTCCGCGATCAACTGGGGCGACCCGGCCGAGACGCTCCGCCCGGTGGTCGTGCCGGCCTCGCGCAACGGCGTGTTCTCAGGCCGGCTGGTGGTCAGCTCGGCCGAGGCGATCAAGAACCTGAAGGTCACGGTGTCGGACCTGGCGGCAAGCGGCGGCGGCAAGATGCCCGCAGCCGCGGTCAGCGTGCGATACGCCGAGCCGGCGGTCCCCGAGAAATGCTGGACGCCGCCGGGCCGATTCGACGGCCTGCTCGACGCGATCCCAGTGGAGATCCCGGTGTACAAGCCGGCCAACCCGAAGCAGGCGGGCGGCGCGGTCGCGTCGATCTGGCTGACCGTTCGCGTGCCGAAGGACGCCGCGCCCGGCACGTACGAAGGCACGGTGAGCGTCGCAGCCGACGGCCTGACGCCGACGGCCGTGCCGCTGCGCGTCGAGGTGTCGGCCTGGACGACGCCGGACCCGAAGGACTTCCACGCCCAGAGCTTCGGCTACCTGTCGGAGGACGCCGAGGCCAAGTATTACGGCGTGCCGCTGTGGGGCGAGAAGCACCTGGCGCTGATGGCCAAGGCGATGGCGGTGATGGCCCAGATCAACTCGCGGCAGGCGCAGGTGAACCTGGCGATCAGTTTCTACGGCGGCAACAAGGGCGGCGTCGATTGCAGCAACGAGGAGACGCTGGTCCGCTGGGTCAAGCAGCCGGACGGAACCTACAAGCACGATTTCACGATCCTGGACAAATACCTCGACATGGTGGCCAAGGCGATCGGCAAACCGACGCTGCTGCGGGTGAACTGCTGGAACGAGGTGCAGACCAAGAACGGCGCGCTGACCTCGGGCGGGAACTTCCCCGTCACGCGGCTCGACCCGGCCACCGGCAAGACCGACCAGTTGGAGCAGCCCCTGCCGGGCACGGACGAGAGCTACCTGTTCTGGAAGCCGGTGCTCGACGAGGTCCGCAAGAAGGCCGAGGCCCGGGGCTGGTGGGACGTCACCGCGTTCGGGCACAACAGCTACTGCACCGGCCCGCACGCGGCGGTGGTCAGCGTGGCCAAGCGCATCTGGCCGGACGGCCAGTGGGCCTACACCGCGCACAACGGCGTGATGGGCAGCCGGTTCGCGACGACCCAAAAGGACCAGTCCATGCCCGTCCGCTACGCCGACTCGCTGTGGACCATGGGCCCGCTGAACGCGAATCGCAACTACCGCGCGCTGCTCAAGGGGCGCCCGACGATCTGGTGCTACACCTTCCGCACGGACTTCCGTTGTGGGACCGACCTGGCCATGCCGCGGACGATGCTGGAGGAGGAGTTCATGCGCGGCCACGACGGCGTGAGCGATTTCGGGGCCGACCTCTACCCGATCAAGAACCCCAACGGCCGGGGATATTACTGCCTCGGCAACGGCCGGGGCACCGGCGGCCCGAACGACAGCACGCAGGCGCTGCTGGCGCCGGGGCCCGACGGCGCGATCGCGACGGAGCGGTTCGAGATGGTGCGTGAAGGCACCGAGATCGCCGAGGCGATCCTGTTCATCCAGGGCGCCATCGAGGACAAGAAGATCACGGGCGACCTCGAGGCACGGGCGAACAAGCTGCTCGAAGAGCGGATGGACGTGCTGCTCAAAGAGGTCGCCCGGCGGAAATGGGCCCCCAGCGACCGCTTCGAGCGCGACGCGAAACTGCTCGCCCTGGCCGGCGAGGTGGCGACAGCCGTGCTGAGGAAGTAGTATAGCGGTTTCGAGCGTACGCGCCTTTGCGGCCGTCGGCCCTCTCGGGCGACGAACATTGAGGAGTGAAATGCGAATGTCTTTACGAACGCGAATGATTGCGCTGCTGTCGTTTCTGACGATCCTGTGCGGACCAGCCATAGCCGCCGATGCCCCGACGCCGGTGCCGGCTGGGGCAGCCGATATCCTCAGCCCCGAGAGCTACTGGCGGTGGTTCCTGATGCTGCGCAAGCCGCTGATCCCGGCGGAGGCGCTCAAGGCCGCCGGCGTGGCGACGACGCAGCCCAGGGTGCTCACCGGCACGGTCGTGCCGCCGCCGTACAACCAGGTCGATCGCCAGGACAGCCCCGCGCCCCAGGCCGGCTGGGAGGCAACGGCCTTCGACGACTACGGCTGGCCGCGGTCCCGGCTGACCTGGCTGGGGCCGAACGCCTTCGGGCGATTCTCCAGCGCGGCCCTCTGCCTGCGCGGCAAGTTCCAGGTGACCGACCCGGCGGCGGTCGACGGGCTGTTCCTCACGATCAAATACTACGGCGGCGTGCGGGTGTTCCTCAACGGCCGGGAGGTCGCCCGGCAGCACCTGCCCGCCGGCGAACTGGCCGCTGACACCCCGGCCGAGATGTACCCGCGGGAGGCCTACCTCGACGAGAAGGGCGCCATCAACCCGATGGGCGACGGCGAGTATCACTGGAACAGCATGACGCCCGAGGTCCGCAAGGACTGCGAGGCCCGCCGGGCGAAGCGCGTCCGCGTGCTCGGGCCGATCAAACTGCCGGCCGACGCGATGCGTAAGGGCTTGAATCTGCTCACGGTCGAGGTCCGCCGCTCGGAATACCCGTTCGAGGCGATTCGCTGGTTCAAGCAGCCCGAGGGAGTCACCAAGCCGTTCTGGATACCCATGAACATCTTCGACCTGCGATTGCAGGCGGCCGGCAGCGGGGCCGTGGCGAACGTCGCCCGCCCGAAGGGCCTGCAAGTCTGGAGCGAGGACACCGACGACCGGATCTGCACGCTGGACTACGGCGACACGGGCGAGGGCCTTCGCCCGGTGCGAATCGTGGGGGCGCGGAACGGCTTGTTCTGCGGGCAGTTCGTCATCGGCTCCGATCAGGCGTTCGCGGGCGTGAAGGTGACAGCCGGCGATCTGAAGGCGGCCAAGGGCAGCGGGCTCATCCCGGCTGCGAAGGCCACGCTGCTGTACGCCCGGCCGGACATCTCCTACTACGCCCTGCCGACGTGGTTCGACGGCCTGGAGCCGGCGCCGCCGGCGGACGTCCCCGTAGCCAAGGGCGGTGGCGCCTTGCTGCCCGTGCTCGTGCGGATCGCCGTGCCGAAGGACGCGCCGGCTGGCGACTATCGCGGCGAGGCGGTCGTCACGGTGGCCGGCGCCGACGCGGTGAAAGTGCCCGTCGAGTTGAGCGTCGCCGACTGGACGCTGCCCGACCCGAAGGACTATCGCACCTACGTCGGCGTCTACCAGTCGCCGACCTCGCTGGCCATGCAATACAAGGTCAACGAATGGTCCGAGGAGCACTGGAAACTGATGGAGAAGAGCTTCGCGCTGCTGGCCCGCGTGGGCAATCGGCTGGTGAATGTCACCGTTGTCGACCGCACGCAGTTCGGCAACGACGAGGGCATGGTGTATTGGATTCGCAAGGCGGACGGATCGTACGCCTACGACTTCAAGGTGTTCGACCGCTACATGGACCTGGCCCAGAAATACTTCCCGTCGCTCGACTATGTCGCGCTGCACGTGTGGCACTCCGGCGGGTGGGAAACGCGCAAGGCCGACCAGCAGAACAGCGTAACGGTGGTCGACGAGAAGACCGGTGCGCGGGAGCACGTGCAGGTGCCGGTGTTCGGCACGGAGGAGTCCAAGAAGTTCTGGAAGCCGTTCCTCGAGGCCGCCCAGGATCGCCTGGCGAAGCGTGGCCTGCCCAAGGCGATGATCCTGGGCATCCTGTCGGACGGGACGGCGCCGAAGGAGGTGTTCACCGCTTTCAATGCAATCACCCCCGGCGGCGCCAAGTGGATGCGCGGCTGCCACAGCGGCACGTACAGCGATCACCCGGACGCCCTGCCCGGCGGCGGCGTGACGGTGCTGCACGAGTTCTGCTACGGCCAGCCGCTGGAGGTGGCCAAGCCCGCCTCGCCGTACTACAAGCAGCGCTGGTGGCCGGGCACGGACTACGAGCGGATGGGCAACCACGACACCGGCGTGGCGCTAAGCTGGTATCGCGAGACGGGCCTTACCTCGCTGATGCGCCGGACCCGCGGCGTGGGCCGAATCTGCCTGGACTTCTTCGACGTGGCCGGCGGGGCCCAGCGGGGCGGCGTGGGCAGTTCGCTGACGATCTACAATCGCTGGCCGCAGTCCTCCTGCGCCCAGCGCGAGCCAAGCCTCAAGAAAATGGTCTGGGCCGGCCCCGACGGCGCCGCGACGACGATGCGCTACGAGGCGTTCTGCGAGGGCGTGCAGTTCGCCGAGGCGTTGATCGTCGTGAGCGAGGCCATCGACGCCAAGGCGGCGGCGCTCGGCGCCGACCGGGTTGAGGCGTATCGCCAACTGCTGACCGACCTGTGGCGCCGCGAGGTGCGAGGCGGCTGGGGCAGCCCGCTCCGCCCGAACCACGAGGGCTGGCAGGACATCACCCGGCGGCTTCTCGACGCCGCCGCCGAGAGCACCACAATCCCGTCCGGAAAGAGATGAAAGACGACGACCGTCATTCGGCGTTCGACCCTGCTCACGCCGCCGCCAGCGACGGGTGCGTTCGCACCAGGCGCTCCTTCAACTGCTCGACGAGCGCGGAGCGGATCTGGCTGACGCGGCTTTCCGACAGGCCGAGCGCGCCGCCGATCTCGCGCAGCGTCATCTCCTCGAAGTAGTACATGGTGAGCACCAGCCGCTCGACCCGCCCGAGGTGGGCGGCGATCACCTGGCGAATCTCGTGGCCCTCGGCGACGAGCACCGGGTCCGGCGATCGCGGATCGGCTTCGCCGACGGCGCGATCGTCGTCCTCCTCGCCGCCGGCGGGACACGCCCCCAGCGGCAGCACGCGGGCGCCGTGGGCGTCGCGCTCGTAGCCGGGCACCTCGCAAACCGGAACGTGCAGGGCGGCTGCGAGCTCGCGCTCCACCGGCGGCCGGCCCAACTGCACCTCGATCGACTGCACCGCCTCGCGCACCGCCCGCTCGCGGCGCCGGACCAGCCTGGGCGCCCAGTCCAGCGTGCGCAGTTCGTCGAGCATCGCCCCGCGCAGCCGGCGCGAGCAAAACGCCCCGAACTGCACGCCGCGGAACGGATCGAATGTGGCCAGCGCCTCGATCAGCCCGACCGTCCCCGCGGACACCAGGTCGTCGACCTCCACGCCGTCGGCCAGGCCGGCTCGCAGGCGGGTCGCCAGTTGCCGAACCAGCGGCCAGTAGTGCTCGACCAGCTTGTTGCGGGCGGCCTCGCTGCCGTCGCGCTTGTAGGACGTCCACCACTGCTTGACTTGATGCTTCGTCACGGATGTTGCAGCACACATGGCGTTGGTCCCTCCGCGCGCCGGGCGCCGACCCGGCGGGCAAGTGCTTTGGCCCCTGGAAACGTGAATGAGACGCAGTCCGATCACGCCGCCCAGGCAGGATCGGTCATCGACAGCATCGTGCAGGCGGCGGCCCGCAATTCGCGGATCGTACACGGCTTGAACAGGCAGGGCACCTTGCCCCGATGGATCGCCGCGACGATACCGTCGTCGTACCGCCGGGCGGTCAGCAGGAGCACCCGGCCGACCAGTTCCGGCGCGCACGTCCGGACGTACTCGAGCATGTCCCAGCCGTTCAGGCCGGGCATCGAGACGTCCTGCACGAGCAGGTCGAACCGCTGGTGCGAGACGAGGGCGATCGCGTCGGTGACAGAGGTGGCCGACGTGACGCGGGCGCCGCAGGAGGTGAATACATCGCGGACAAGATGGACGATTTCAAGCGAATCATCGACGACAAGGATGTCTTTGCCGACCAGGGGAGTGAGCTTCAGGCTCTTGCGATCCGGCCCGGTGCGTACCGACAACGGCAGAAATGTCCCAGCAACCATGGTGTCGCCTCCCGCCCCGCACTGTAAAGATTTGAAAGTTTTGGCCGGCGTCCCTGGCCTGGGTCCCGATAGGAAAGCATCCGTGCAGTAGCCTAAGAATAGCCGCGCCAATACTGAAAACAAGTAAATTCCCCAAAAATCCGAAAAGCCGCATTTTTGAGAAATCGTGCTGTATTTCGGTAATTGATTGGCTTCTCGGAACTTGCAGCGAGAATGATAGACTGGCTACATAGCCGTAAGGAAGTGGAGGACAACAACTTAAGATTTCTCGATACTTTCTAGGATGCGACGGCGGAATGGATGGCCTTGAGCACTTCGCCGGCGATCAGCGGTTTGGCCAGGAAGGCGCTGGCACCGCAGTCGCGGATGGCCGCCTGGCGGTCCGGGCTGAATTCGCCGGAGATCGCGATGACGTTGGCGTGGCGGGTGTCCTGATTGCCCTTGATCCGCCGGCAGACCTCGAAGCCGTCGACGCCCGGCATGTTCAGGTCGAGCAGGACGACATCAGGCTTTCGGGAGCCGACGAGTTCGCCGGCTGCGTAGCCGTCGGGCGCCTCGATCACCTCCCAGTCGGGCAGCGCCGCCTGGATCATCTGCACCAGCCATTGCCGCACGGCTGGATCGTCGTCGACGACCAGGATTCGCCGGGAATTTCGCTGGAGTTCAGCCGGCATGGGCAGGTTCTGCTGACGGATGAACGCGGCCAGATCGGCGGCTGTGACGCGGCGATGCCCGCCGGGCGTCCGCCCGGCCCGCAGCCGCTCCTGGTCGATCCAGTTGGCGACGGATCCGACAGAGACACCCAGCAGATCAGCGACAGCCCGAGTTGAGTACGACTTTCCCACTAATAATTGTTCTCCCGACGTGCTACTAAAGGATAGTATCGGCCTGCCTGCCGGGGTCAATGAGAAATCTGCGGACTTTCGGGTTTTTGGGGATGGCTGCGTTATCGGACTTCCTGAATCTTCCCCGTCCGCGCCGACTCACGCGCCAGCAGGCAGATCAGCACGCTGCGAAGCCCAGCCGACAGCGGGCTGATCGACTCCGCTTCGCCGCGGACGCATTGGAGGAAGTTCATGGCCAGCGCCTTGTCGCCGCCGCCGTGGCTCTCGTCCTTTGTGCTGCAATCGTGGGTCTCGACGCGCGAGCTGTGGGCCATCCACACCGTCGCCCGTTCGCTGTTCCAGTCGAACTCGATCGTGCCGAGGTTGCCGATGCAGCGGATGCGCCGGACAGCCGCCCCGCGGCGCGAGTAGAAGTTCTGCGAGTAGTTGGCCCGGACGCCGTTGGCATATTCGATCAGGGCGTCGCCGCTGTCCTCGTTGCCGGTGTCCGTCGCGAAGCAGCAGAGATACTCCTCCGGCTTCGCCTGAAAACCCGCGCCGGTCGAGGCCGTCGGGTTGAACTTGCTCTCCAGGCAGGTCAGCTTCTCGCCGCAATCGGTGCATCGCAGCCCGGCCGGCTTGTCGCCGCGGAACACGCGCTTGCTCACCATGCCGGCCACGCGCACCGGATCGGCCTCGCCGATCAGGGCGTTGATCGCGTCGATGTCGTGCGTCGCCTTCTGGAGGAACAGGCCGCCGGTCTCGTTCTCGTCGCGATACCACGTCTGGAAATACACCTCGCCGTAGGGCACGTTGTTGGTGCCCTGCACGTGCGAGATCGCGCCGAGCTGGCCGGACTCGATGATCCGCTTCGCCTGCTGCGCCACCGCCGTCACCCGCAGCGGGAACGACACCATGGTCGGCGCCTTGGCGGTGCGGGCGGCCTCGGCCAGCCGCCGATAATCCTCCAGCGACGTGGCCACCGGCTTTTCGAGGTAGAGCGGCAGGCCTCGGGCCAGCACCTTGGTCGCCATCGTCGTGTGCTGCGAGCAGCGGGTGGCCACGATCACCGCGTCCAGCGGCTCGCGGGCGAGCATCTCGTCCGGCTGGTCGTAGAGGCGGATGGCGTTGGGGTCTTTCTCCCGCTTGGCCAACTGCTTGAGCACGCCGGGGCGGTTGACGTCGGCGATGGCGGTCAGCGTCGCGCCGAACGGGAGCTGCTCCATGATCCGCACGAGGCCCGAGCCGCGCCCGCCGTAGCCGATGATTCCGAGCTTAATCATTCTCGTCTTCTCCTGTGGTTTCGGTGAACCGCCATGATAGCACAGCGCCGCCGGCCCTGCATCCGCCGGGCCTTTCAATTCACGCGTCAGGCGCCGACGCGCGTCGCCGAGGCGATCTTCTTTTTGTGGAGTGCGGTAGCGCAGCTACCGCTTTGGTTCTCGCCAAGTTCCGGCGAACCGACCAAAGCGGTAGCTGCGCTACCGCACTCCACAAACGGCGAAGAACACAGGCGTGTGGGACTTCAAGAGCCCCGGGGCGGCGTGGATTTCGCCGGGGGGGGTGATATACTACGCCCCTGGTAACTGCACATCTTTTCGGGGCAGAGGCGTGGCCAAGCAACTTGAGGTCCTGCGGACACTGCGGAAGACGATCACCTTTGGCGCCCTGCGGGTCGGCATGGAGGTCGCCCGCAAGTGCGGCAGCGTCGAAATCCTCGAATGCATCCGCCGCGGGGCACTGGCCTTCGGCCGGGTCGCCTGGCCGCTGCGGGCCCGACTGGCCACCAACCTGCGGGCGGCGGGCATGGATCGCCCGGGCCTGATCGACGCGATCGGGGCGCGCTGCGTCGATCAGCTCATGATGCTGGCCCACGTGTTCCGCACGGGCCAGTTCGCCACCAGCGGCAACCTCGAACGGTTCGCATTCGACGACTCGCTGCGGATCCTGGAGCAGGCCCACGCCCGAGGCCGGGGCGTGATCGCCATCGCACCGCACATCTGCGGCTACCCGGTGTTCGCCCCGGTCGTCACGCCGCGAATCCCCTGCTCGATCTACCTGCGCCGCAACAAGGACCCGCGAAAGATGCGGATCACCGAATCGGTCGGCCTGGCCGGCCAGGGCCACCTGGTTTCGCCGTCGGCCAACGCCAGCAAGCAGGAGCGGCTGAAGGTGGCGCTGGACGTGCTGCGCCAGGGGCGGATGCTGTTCATCACGCCCGACACGCCGCGAAAACCGGACGACGGCGTCGAGGTAAGCATCCTCGGCCGGCGAGTCTACTTCCCGACCGGCGTGTTCACGATGGCGTTGCGGACGGGCGCGCCGGTCGTGCCGGTGTGGTGGCACTGGGACGGCGGCGTGTATCGCGTGCGGTGCGGAGAGCCGATCGAGCTGGTCCGGGGCCGCGGGGTGGCCGAGCAGGCGGAGGGCGCGATGCGCACCTGGGCCGGCCAGGTCGATGCGCACCTCCACGAGCACCCGGACATGTGGTGGAACTGGTTAGATAAACGCTGGACGCGAATCCTGCGGGGGGAGTAGTTCCTCCGCTTTTTCCCTCCCGTTCGGGGGGAGGGAGCAAGGGAGAGGGGCCGCCGCAAGGCGGAGGACGCGGGACGCCCATGCCACACCAAGCGCACCAAGACGAATGAACCGCGGATCAACACGGATCGACACGGATGGAGATTCGGGACGGCGAACGCCACCGGAGCAGCGAGCCGTGTCACGCCGGCGCAGCCGGCTTTGGAGTGCGCGGGACGAAGGCCCCGCTTTCGCGTGGAAGCACAGGCGGACGTTGATTGTACTCCCCGCAACGGGTAGGCTATTGGCATGGAGCAGGCACCGGGGATTCGCGAGCGCGTCCGGCTGGCGGCGAGAAAGAAACTGCTGTTCCTGCCCCACGCCGTGCGACAGATGATCCGCCCGGATCGAATGATCACGACCGCGGAAGTGCGGTCGGCCGTCGAGGCCGGCGACCTGATCGAGGATTATCCGGAAGACGCCCGAGGGCATAGTTGCCTGCTGCTGGGCCGAGGGGAAAACGGCCGGCCGATACACGTGGTCTGTTCGCCGAAGGAGGATTTCCTGGCGATCATCACGGCGTATGTGCCGGAGGCATCTGAGTGGTCGGTGGACTTTCGGGCGAGGGTGAAACGATGAACTGCATCCATTGCCAGGGCGAGATGAAACGGCGGACGGTGCCGCTGCACATCGACCGCAAGGCGTGCCACGTGACGCTGGACGCGGTGCCCGCGTGGGTGTGCGAGCAGTGCGGCGAGCAGTACTTCGAGGAGCGCGAGGTCGACGCGATCCAGGACCTTCTCAAGTCGGTCGAGCAAAAGGCGGCAGCCCTGCGCCCGGCAGGCTGACGGGCGGACAGAGGCGTGGACTTGCCACGGCGCAGCGTAACGAAGCCATGTCTTCGCCCCGGCACGCCGGGGCTTTGGAGTGCGCGGGACGAAGGCCCCGCTTTCGCCGTGGAAGAGAATCAACCGCAGATGCACGCCGATTCACGCGGATAGGAACCGGCTGTCTCTTCTTCGCTGTTTGTGGAGTGCGGTAGCGCAGCTACCGCTTTGCCCCGGGCGGACAGGTCCCCGTGGGAGCGAGCGAAAGCGGGAGCTGCGCTCCCGCACTCCACAAAAAGACATTCTTCGCCATGCGCGGCGTACGTTCTCCCAGGCGTAAAGCGGACGCAGGCGAAACGATGGGGCGTGATACTGTTCCGGTCAGCTCGGAATGCTATGTCGCCTCTTGCGGGCTGCCTGTGCTGTAGGGAATTCGTGCTTCAGCTGAGTGCATGGTCTTGTCTTGCCATTCGCACCCACCCACTGCTTCAGAACGTCAACCAGGTCCGCTTCGTGCGGTTCTTGAGCACTCAGCGCAAAGTCCGAAATGGGGTGATGCTGGCGGGTATTCGCGGGAGATGGCTTCGCCGTGTCCGCCCCAAACAGCGACAACGTGGCCTCGCCCTTGTTGTCTTGTTCGGCGGGGTCGGGCCTGATAACGAAATCCCCCATCGGCTCCAGCCCATTGCTGAAGCGCCGCAGCGTGGTGCTGATGGCCTCCCGGCTGCTGTCCACTCCAATCCATCGCCGCCCCAATTGCGAGGCGACACACAGAGTTGTCCCTGAGCCGGAAAAACAATCCAGCACAATGTCGCCCGGATTTGAGGATGCCTCGATGATGCGTGTGAGCAGCGCCGGGTTTTTCTCCGTCGGATACCCGGAGACCGCAATGTTCTGGTTGTGCGCGTCGCGGAATTCCAGCCAGATGTCCTGCACCGGCACACCTTCGGTTTGGTCCAGATAGATCTTGCGTCGGGGGTTCCCGGTGGGCGACCAATAGATTTCTCCGCGAAGATCCATTTCATCGAGCGTTCGCGGGGGATATTGCCAGTGCTTGCCGGGCGGCGGATTCTTGCCGCGCCAAGGCTTGCCCGTCTCGCCGTTTCGGACACCCGGAGCATGAACCGGCACTTTCTTGTAACGCCGGCCGGTGGCGGACTCGACATACTGATATTCCTTGGCCGCGCGCTCCGCCGTCCACGGCTCGACGCAACGGTGCCAGACGTAGTTGTCGCTCCTTGTGTAGAAGAGGATGTAGTCGGCCACATTGCCGTACGTCTTGCGGGTGTAGTTCTTGGGATTGCACTTCTTGCGCGTGATCCAGTTTCGGAAATGCCCTCGCCCGAAGACCTCATCCATCAGGACTTTGGCCTGAAAGGCCATATTCTCGTCAAGATGAACATAGATCGACCCATCATCGGCGAGAAGTTCGCGAAGGAGAATCAGGCGCTCGCGCAGGAATTCGAGGTAGTTCGAGCCCTCCAGCAAATCCTTGTAAGCGTCTGTCTGGTTGCGCGACTGGAACACGCTTTGTGTGGCGTACGGCGGGTCAATATAGACCAACCGGACATGACCGCGGACGTCGGGGTCACGAGCCAGTGCGGCCAGAACAGGCAGATTGTCGCCGTAGTAAAGCCGGTTGGAAACCGGGTGGCCGTTGTGTTCCGGGTAGAGTCGGCGGCACACCGCCGGCGGAGTATCGAGAATCTCACGCTCTGATTTCTTGCCGCTGTACGCCAGGTGTACATCGGCACTCTCAGCGCGCGCGCCGTCGGGTGGAGCGCCGCGCGAAGCGCCTTGCCATCTTGTGCGGGGGATGCCGGTGGCCATGAACTTCTCCTTACGACAAGAGCCACTCCCGCGTGATTCGCTCGGACACCATCCGCAAGGTTGTCACCAACACTCGTCCTCGATGGCCTCGCTCCAGGTTGGCGTGATCGCGCCACATCGAGCCAAGCAGCAAGCCGGGGCCATCATTGAGAAGGATAACTTTGGTTCGCAGGCGGCGCTTTGTCGCGTACCGAAGGATTTCATCCGCCACCGTCTGCGAGGATGCCGGCCCACGGTCTTCCTGCGAGCCGCCACGGTCTGAATCGTAGTGAGCCAGGCCGATGGCAAGGATTTCACCTTTGGGCTTGTCGTAAATGACGAAATCCACCGGACGATCGGGGGTTGGGTACCGGTCCAGAATGTCGCCAAGCAGGATGTCCTTCCCCGCGCGTTCCGGGCCTGTGATCGCCATGTCCGGAAACACGGAACGGAACAGGATGAAGAACCGTTCGGTCAGATCATACCCCTTCTTCCCTCGGTCTTTGTACTCCCACAAGACGGCACAAAGGGCCTCGTCAGGGATGGGCCGGGAGGAGAACGCCGCTTGCACTTGATGAATGGGGCGGAAGTCCTTGCCGAACTGATCGCAAATCGTCTGAGCCTTCGACTTGTGCTTCAGCATCTCCACCGGAGTAACCGGGCTAACGTATTTGCGGAAGACGCGGGCGAGTTGGATGCGCATCCAGCCGTCAGGCTGTTCGGCGATCTGTAGCAGCAGGCGAGTGGACGATTCGGAAGATTTCAGCAACTGGCCGAAGAGAACCAAAACCGGCTTGTAGAGTTCGCACGCG
>JAQTVL010000524.1 GCA_028706835.1 Phycisphaerae bacterium
GGTCGCTGGTGACGCCCTCGGCCTCGGCGTTGAAGTTGAGCAGTATCCGGTGCCGCAGCACCGGCCCAGCCACGGCCTTGATGTCTTCGACCGACGCGTAGCCTCGGCCGTAGAGGATCGAGCGGGCCTTCGCCCCGAGCACGAGGTACTGCGACGCCCGCGGGCCCGCGCCCCAGCTCACCCAGTTGCGGACGTAGTCGGGGGCCTCCGGCTGCTCGCGGCGGGTCTTGCGGACGAGCGTCACGGCATACTGGTAGACGTGATCCGGCACGGGGATGCGGTAGACGAGGTCCTGAAGCTGGACGATGTCCTCCGCGGTCAGCACCTTTTCCACCTCGAACGAGCCGTGCGTGGTGGTCCGCCGGACGATCTCGATCTCCTCGTTGTGGCTGGGGTAGCCGACGCGGACGTGGAACATGAAGCGGTCCAGTTGCGCCTCTGGCAGCGGATAGGTGCCCTCCTGCTCTATGGGGTTCTGGGTGGCCAGCACCAGGAACGGCTCGCGAAGGACGTACTCCTTCGCGTTGGCGGTGACGCGGTGCTCCTGCATCGCCTCCAGCAGTGCTGCCTGCGTCTTGGGCGGCGTGCGATTGATCTCGTCCGCCAGCAAAATGTTGGCGAATACCGGCCCGCGGACGAACTCGAAGTGCCGCTGGCCGGTCGAGCGGTCCTCGCGCAGGATTTCCGTGCCGATGATGTCGCTGGGCATCAGGTCGGGCGTGAACTGGATGCGGTGGAAGTCCAGGTTGAGCACCTGCGACAGCGTGCGGACCAGCAGCGTCTTGGCCAGCCCGGGCACGCCCTCCAGCAGGCAATGCCCCCGGCTGAACATGGCGATCAGCACTTCCTCGATGACCTGCTCCTGGCCGACAATGACGGTCTTGAGGCCCGCGAGCAGTTTGGCGCAGGAGTCGCGGAATTTCTCCGCGGCCGCGATGGCGGCCTCCTCGCCGTTGCCATTGCCGTTGAGATCAGCCGTCTGTTCGCCGACTTGCTTCGATTGGGTGTCCACGGTGTCGTCCGTTTCTGCGGGTGCCCCCAGCCTGTTTGATGCCTCGGGTCCGGGCAAAGCGCCAACATAACGTAAGACGCATGGACGGTGCAATTGTTTCCGCAAACCGGGCTGACGAACCCCGGGCCGGCTTGAGCGGGCGACGATACATGGATAACATGCTGCCTTGGCCGACTTCCACGCACCCTATGCGGGGTGGCGGATGAGGACAGGTCAAGCAAGCGTCGCGGCGATCAGTCGGCTGGTTTTGACAGTTGCCGTGTGTCACATGGCGTTGGGAGCATCCGGCGAATCGCGTCGCGAGTGCCTGGCAAAGGAGTGGACAACGATGCCCGAGCAACCGGCCGAGAAAGTCTACCGTGGAGAACTGGCCGCCTTCCCCGGCCCGTGGGGCCTGGGCATGGGGCGGTCGAGCATCATCCTGGTCAGTGACCAGGAACTGGAGATGCTGGCGGACCCCGACAAGACGATCAACACGACGCTGACCCTGGAGAAGCGCGAAGCGAGCCTGCGCCAGGTGTGCGAGGGGGCCAAGGCGCAGGGAGACCGCACCCTGGTCATCGCCTTCGACCACTTCTTCGCGCAGTATCGCCCGGGCCAGTCCGGGCCGCGAAAGCTCATGCCGGACTCGGACGACTACATCAAGCGGATCGCCGCGATCGGGAAGTTCGCGGCCGGCTATGGCCTGGGCCTGGAGTTGAGCTTGCTTAGCCCGCTGGAGATCGGGCCTGCCTACGCCGCCCGCACCGGCGAGTCCGGCGTCTGGATGCACTATCGCAAGGGGCTGCGCGATCCGCAGACCGGGCAATTCAGCGTGCAGTTGTGGCGGCATGCGCGGTGGACGAACAACAAGGGGACCATCGACGTCAAGGACGCCGGCGTGCGCGTCTTCGCGTTCCGGGAGAGCCGGGTCGGCGGGACGACGTACCTCGCCGTGGACCCGGCCGACATCCGCGAGATTACCGATGTGGCCAAGGTGGAATGCTGGCCCGGCGTGGGGCCCGGCGGCGGATTTGCCGCGCAGCGGATTCGCGTTTTCGGCCAGGGCCACGCGGACCTGGCCGGCCTGGACCGCGTGCTCGTGGTCCAGCTCTACAAGACGCCGGAAATGGACTACTTCAGCGACAAGGCCCTGCCGTTCCTCAAAGGCCTTGTGGACGCCTACGCGGACGCCGGCATCCAGCTTAACGGGCTCTACGCCGACGAGATGCACATTCAGCAGGACTGGCGGTATTTCGGCCACCACGACCATGGCGAGTTCGCCATGCGATATGTCAGCGACGGCCTGGCCCGGGAATATGCCCGCCGCTACGGGCAGGAGTATCGCGACTTCGCGAAGTACCTTGTCTACTTCACCACCGGCCAGGAGGACTTCGCCATCGACCTGACCGCCAAGTCGGGGGCGATGCACGTCTTCGGGTCATCGCCGGAGGATATCCGCCGGACCGCCCTGTTTCGCTCGCGCTACTACCGCCTGCTCCAGGACGGAGTGGTGGACCTGTTCGTGGCGGCCAAGCGTCACGCCGAGCAGCGCATGGGACACCGCCTGGAAGCGCGGGCCCACGCGACGTGGGCCGAGAGCCCGACCATCGACTACTGGGAGACGGGGCCGGAGAACCGCTACCGAAGCAGCTACGAGTACACGCCGAACTTCGTCTGGTCCAACACCGTGCACCAGGCGGCGGCTGCCTGCGACGATTACTTCAAGTGGGGAGACTTCCTCACCGGCAACGGCAACGACCACTGCGAGTGCGGCTGGCTCGACCGCGACTACGTCGGCCTGGCGCTGGCCTGCTCGACCGGCATCCTCAACGAGGTGCCGCACTCCTACGCCGCCCACTGGGGCATGCCCGACGAGATCGCCCGGCGGCGATCGTCGCTGGCGATCGCCTACGGAACGGTCGGGCCGCCGTGGGGCGCCGTCTCCGCCATGCAGCACCGCGACGTGGACGTGCTGATGCTCTACCCGCTCGATCTCGTCGCCGCCGACGAACGCTTCGGAAGCTGGATGACGCAGTATGGCTACGCCAACCAGATCACCGCAGCCAAGCTGCTTGAGCGCGGCAAGGTGGTCAAGGGCGGCGTCGAAATCGCGGGCCGACGCTTCACCACCCTTGTCGCCACGTTCGAGCCGTTCCCATCGGCCAAACTGCTTGCCATGATGCGCGAGTTGGCGGAGTCCGGCGGCCGGGTGATATGGTCCGGCCCGCCGCCGGTGCTGACGGCTGAGGGCGGCGCCGCCCTGGCGGCGTGGCGTGAATTGTTCGGCGTGGACTACACGCCCAGCCGGGACGAAGGCTTGGCTGCGCCCGGCTGGCAGGTGACGTTCGAGGGTTCGCTGGCGGCAGTCTTGCCCCAGATCGTCCTGACCGACTTCCTGGTCGACCACGTCTACCCGGTCACGCCGGGGCCGTCGACGACGCCGGTCGCCAAGTCCAAGGGCAAGGTGGTTGGTACACTCCGCGCGCTGTCCGGCGGGGGTTCCGCCACCTTCCTCGGCTATCGCCCGCGCGACGACCAGTCGCGGAGCCTGGGCTACGAGAGCCGCAACTGGTTCGACGTGCTCAGCGCCCTGGGCGCGTATCCGCCCATCGGACGATTCCCCGGCGTCAACGACAACACCGAGCACGTCTCCCGCAGCAGCGACTACCTCG
>JAQTVL010000525.1 GCA_028706835.1 Phycisphaerae bacterium
GGCGGCAGCCAGTTCCGGGGCCGTCGTCGGGATGCCCGCCAGGATTTCGACGTCGTCGTTGAACTTCGCCTGGTAGGTCTGCACCTTGCTCGGGTCGGTCAGCGTGTGGGGCTTGGTGGCGGCGGCCGATCCGGTTGCGGCCTTGTCGGGTTTGGTGGTCGATTTCGGCTCGCCGCCGATGTCCATGCCGCGATAGGCGATCAGCCTGCCGGCGAACGGCTGCGGGCCGGCGTGGTGCGTGTTCATGCGCAGATCGGTGATCTCTCGCGTGACGGCGTCCCAGCGGATGCTCAGGCCTCGCACGTCGAACGAGTATTTTGGGCGCTTGCCGGCGGCGTCAACCTCGGTGGTTTCCATGCGGACGATCGAGTCGGTCTCGATCAGGTTGACGGTCAGGTCGAACTGAATCTTTTCGATGCCCCAGACGCGGATGCTTTCGTCCGGCTTGCCGGCCGGGCTCTCCGGCGCCCCCTTGCCGCGGTTCATCGACAGGAACACCTTGCCGCGAAGTTCGCCGTGGGTCGGATTAAAGCCGGCCTTGGCGGACTCGGCCGCGAAGAAATCGCCCTCGTCGGCCCGCAGGTAGAGGATGCGGGCGTCCTTGAGGATGTACCAAATCTCGGGATCGGTCAGGCGGAAGTGCCCCGGCTCCACCACGACCGACTTGTCGCCCTGGATCACGGCGGCCAGCCGGGGCGTCTTGACGATCTCGCCGTTGACGCGATGGGTCTCCATCACGTAGTGCGGGTACTGGATGTTCTTCGCCGGCCCGACGAGCTGATCGCCGGGGACTTTCTTCAGCTCGTCGTTGGCGGGCATGGCGGCGGGGGTGATCGGCTTGGGCGGCTCGGCTGACGGCGGCTCGCTGTTGGCGGCCAGGTAGATGCCCATGGCACCGAGGATGCCCACCAGCGCGATCGTGAACAGGATGACCCTGCGTTTCATCGGGCCCCCTCCGCCGCATCCGGCAGGCCGTAGCGCGAAAGGATCCGGCCCCACAGCCCGTCGCTCTTGAGCAGGTGCTCGACGGCCTCGCGGACCGCGCCGTGCCCAGCCGCGGCGATCGTGACGAAGTCGGCGGCCTCGCGGACCTCGACGGCTGCGTTGGCCGGCGCCATCGTATAGCCGCACATGCGCATGGCCGGCAGGTCCGGCAGGTCGTCGCCCATGTAGGCTGCCTGGTTGGCTGGGATGTTCATCCGCTTGAGCAACTCCGCCAGGGCGGACGCCTTGTCCAGCGCGCCCTGGATAACCAACTCGACGCCGAGCTCGGCGGCCCGCAAATCGACCACCTTGCTGGACCGCCCGGTGAGGAACGCGACCACGCCGCCGGCCCGCTGGAAATACTTGATCCCCGACCCGTCGGTTACATCGAACCGCTTGGCCTGGGCCCCGTTGTCATCGAGGTAAAGCCCGCCATCGGTCATCGTGCCGTCGACGTCGAGGATCAGGGCTCTGTATCGCAACTCGGGCATTCCGGTTTCACCACCAAGGGCACCAAGGACACCAAGAACGGCGAAGACAAAGACGTAGAAACGAGAATAAACACAAAGACAAACTACAGGGCCAATCGCTTGATGCCGTCCTTGATTCGAACAACGTTGAAGTTAATCAGCAAGCCTAATCGTTTACCGGATAGTTTCAGGTAGGTCAGCACCTGGGCCTGAAACACCGGGATCATTGTCTCGACCGCTTTGACCTCGACGGTCACGCAGTCGTTGACCAGCAGATCGAGCCGCAAGCCATCCTCCAGGCAAATATCTCCGTACCGGATCGTCAGCGGCAGTTGACGGTTTACCTTGAACCCACGTTGAATCAGCTCGTGGCACAGACATGCTTCGTAAACGGATTCAAGCAACCCAGGCCCCAGCGCCCGGTGAACCGCCAGCGCCGCATCCACGATTTCACGGGCCACGCGATCTGTCTCATCCGGTATATCTAACGGTTCCGTCATTAACCTTCCCTGAATTCGTCTTCCTTGGTGCCCTTGGTGGTGAAATCACAGCAGCTTGAGCGCCACGATGTCCTGCACGTCGATCAGGCCTACCGGCTGATCGTTCGCATCCACCACCGGCAGTTCGTCGATGCGGTATTGGTTGATGATCGCCATGGCGGCGCTGACCAGTTGGCCGGCGGCGATTCGCTTCGGGTTCGGGATCATGAATCGCTCGACCGGCTGATCGAGCACGCTCTCATCGCCCTCGTTCAGCAGGCGGCGCAGGTCGGAGTCGGTGAAGATGCCGCTCAGCCGGCCTGCGGCGTCGGTGAGCAGCACGGCGCCGGGGCGGCGCAGGGACCGGAGGTTCTTCTGCACCTTGGCGGGCGCGGGCTGGCCCAGCGTCTGGCGGACCGTCACCTTCCGGTCGAACAGCGGCAGGTTGACGCCCTTGCGGAAGCCCATGGCCTCCTCGACGCGCATCAACTGCCGGCCGATCTGGCCGCCGGGGTGGAACTCGGCGAACTGCGCCGGCGTGAAGTTCCGCATTTGTATCACCACCAGCGCCAGGGCGTCGCCCAGGGCGAGCATCGCCGTCGTGCTTGCAGTCGGTGCCAGGCCGAGCGGGCAGGCCTCGGCCAACTGGCCGATCGCCAGCACGACCTCGCTGTGCCGGCCGAGCGTCGAGTCGGCGGAGGCGGTGATCGACACGAGCGGCACGGACAGTTTGCGAACGACGTTGACGAGGCGGACGATCTCCTCCGTCTCACCGCTCTGCGAGAGCGCCAGCAGCACGTCGCCCTTGCGCAACCGGCCGAGGTCGCCGTGGACGGCTTCGACCGGATGAAGGAACGTGCTGCACGTGCCGGTGGAGGCAAGGGTGGCGGAGATTTTCTGGGCGACCAGGCCGGCCTTGCCGATGCCGGTGGTGACGACCGTGCCGGCGCCGCCGGCCGAGCCGCAGGCGACGAAAAGCTCGGCGGCCCGCGAGAAGCCGCCATCGACGCGCCCGACGAGCGAGCGGACGGCGTCGGCTTCGGCGGCGAGCACCTGGCGGGCCAGGTCGAGGTCGGGCGCGGCAACGGGATTGTTTCTCGTGGTCATGGGGCAACGCCTTCGCCGTTTACAAACCATCAGCCAACCCCGTATTATGTCGGAATGTTAGACCGACGGTCAAAGGAAAACGCCCATGCCTGATCTGTCGATGGAAGGCTTGTTCGCACTGGCAGTGCGTCTGCCGATCATTCTGCTCGCGCTGACGTTCCACGAGTGCGCGCACGCATGGGCGGCGGACCGGCTGGGCGACCCGACGGCCAGGATGATGGGGCGGGTGTCGCTCAACCCGCTGCGGCACCTCGACCCGCTGGGGACGCTGTGCCTGCTGTTCGCGCCGATCGGGTGGGCCAAGCCCGTGCCGGTGAACCCGCTCAACTTCCGCCATCCGGGCCGGGACGACACCCTGGTGTCGGCGGCGGGCCCGCTGAGCAACCTGTTGCAGGCGCTCGTCTACATCCTGGTGCTCCGGCTGCCGTGGTTCGACTGGGCCATGCACGCCGGCTCGGCTGTGCCGCACGGCGGGTCGGACTGGAAGCTCGCGTGGGTTTTGCAGGCCCACGGGTTGCAGCGAGCCGTGCTGGTGCTGTGGGCGATGGCCTCGCTGGGCGTGCTGATCAACGTCGGGCTGGCGGTCTTCAACATGCTGCCGTTCGCCCCGCTGGACGGCCATC
>JAQTVL010000033.1 GCA_028706835.1 Phycisphaerae bacterium
GGAACGTCTCGGACATGAGCACGAACAGTTCGCCATCCTTGCCGACGGCCAGCCCCATGATGTTGGGCAGACAGTTGCCGTCGAATCCGACGTACTTCTCCAACTTGGGCTTGAGGCCGGCGAGCACGCGGACTTTGAGCGCGCCGGCGGCCCCGGCGACCGGTTTGCCCGCGTCGTCGGTCCGATCCCAGAGGACGTCCTGGGCGAGGGCGTCTTTCTTGAACGGCTCCGGGGCATTCTTGCCAAGAAGTCCGGCGGCCAGGTGGCGGACCACCTTGCCCTGGCCATCAATGAGGGCCACTTCCACGTCCGTGGCGGCGGACACCTCAAAGCTGATCTTGACCTTGGCTGCCCCTCCGCCAGCGGCTTCTGCCTTCGGCGCCACAACGAACTTGACATCGCCGTCCTTGTTCACATCCAGCGGCGCCTCGTAAGTCCCGGCCATGGCCACGGCCGCCGACATCAGAACACTCACGACACTGATCGCAACGGTTCGCATCTTGAACATCCTTTCGGTTTCCGGATGACACAGGCATTTTCCCGCGAAAACGGCCGCAAGCCAACAGCTTGCAGCGGCCTGGAATTGCTCCCTGCCAATAGAGTAATTACATTATCTTCACTTGTCGCGGCCGCAACAATGGCAATCGTACCGCCCCGGGCCGTTCACTTCGGTGGGCCTTGCCGAATTCCGGCGTGGACGGCGATCCTCACGGATTACGCTCGCGCTGGTCGTGCCGGTGGTTCCAAAATGCATCCAGAGTTCCGAACGGCAGCGCCGTCGGCATGGCAACATGCGGGACTCTGCGGTATTCCACATTGAGAGCTTCGACAATCAGGTTTCTCCTTACCGGGGTGGATGAGAGGAAATCTGGCATGGTCCAAATCAGGGTAACAGCGGGACGCGCCCTGTTTGTAGTGACGCCGTAAGGCGTTTCCTGAAATGCCCTTACGGGCACACTACGAACAAGACCGCCGCTTCCGAAGTCCTGATTTGAACCATGGCAGCGCCGGTCGATTTGCGCGGGTCCACGCACGCGCAGCAACACCGACTTCGGCCACCCCCGCCGTTTGGCCGATATAGGTTGTTTGACGATCTTGCGACCGGCGACTCCGGGGAGGACACAATGCCCCGTCCGAACATCCTGCTGATCATCACGCACGACTCCGGCCGGCACTTTGGCTGCTATGGCGCCACGATTGAGACGCCCAACATCGACCGCATCGGCCACGAGGGTGTGCTGTTCGAGAACGCGTTCTGCTCCGCGCCGCAGTGCAGCCCCGCTCGCGGCAGCATGCTCACCGGGCTTTGTCCGCATCGCAACGGCTTGATCGGCTTGACCCATCGCGGGTTCCGCCTGCACGCTGACGTGCCACGCCTGCCCGCCTTGCTTGCGACAGCCGGCTACCACACGCTGCTGTTCGGCCTGCACCATGAGGAGCCTGACGCCCACCAGATGGGCTATCGCCGCGTCCTTGGCGGGCCGGACCGCACCATCCGGGACGTCCTGCCCGAGGTGGAGGCGTTCCTCGCCAGCCAGCCCCCTCAGCCATTCTTCGCCTGCGTTGGGTTCTCCGAGAGCCACCGGCCGTTCGACCCGGCTCGATATCCGATGGACAACCCGGACGAGATGATCGTGCCGGAGTGGCTGCCCGACGAGCCGGCTGTCCGAACCGACGTGGCGGAACTGAATGGGACGATCCGCGGCGTGGATGAGGCCGTCGGACGGATCGACTCAGGCCTCGCCGCCGCCGGGCTGGCCAACAACACGCTGCTGGTCTACACGACCGACCATGGAACGGCGTTTCCGTACGCGAAGGCGACGCTGTTCGACGCGGGGCTGGGCGTGGCACTGGTCGCCCGCGGGCCGGGCGGGTTCATCGGCGGGCGAACCGTGCACGAACTCGTCGGCATGATGGACCTCACACCGACCTTGCTGGAGGTCGCCGGCGCTAACGTCCCCGATAACCTGGATGGGCGAAGCGTGCTGCCGCTCCTGGCAGCTGGCCAGTCCGTTGAGTGGCGTGGGGAGATATTCGCTGAGCAGACCTACCACGCCGCCTACGACCCAATGCGGTCGGTGCGGACGGAGCGGTTCAAGTATATCCGCAGTTTCGAGCCCAGGCCGATCCTGTTCGCGCCCAACGTCGACGAAAGCCCCAGCAAGGCGCTGCTGATGAAGCGGAACCTGTACCGCCAGCCCCGGGCGGCCGAAATGCTGTTCGACCTGCAGGACGACCCGGCCGAGCAACATAACCTGGCGGAAGATCCGAACTTCGCGCACGCCCTGTCGGACCTGCGGGCCCGCTTGTTGGCGTGGATGGAGCGTAGCGACGATCCGCTGCTCGCCGGCGTCGTGCCCCCGCCGCCGGGCGCGAGAGTCACGCCCGCGGGGGCGATCAAGCCCGAACAGTTCGATGCCCCAGCCGACTGGCGCGGAAAGTAGACGCGGGGCGAAGCAGGAATGCACGGAATCATTCTTCATTCTGCCTTCACCCAGTGTCGGCGATGATACCGTCGCGAGCATTAATCTCTCGCTGATGATCGCGCCGATAGTTAGAATAAAGGGTTTGAAGCTGTACCCAGGGGTGAGGTGTCCCGATGCTCCGACGTACTGCAACTGTGCTTGGGACAGCGGGCCTGCTGTTGCTTGCCGCCGCCGGCGGCTGCATGGTGCCCCAAAGCCAGAATGTCCACGGCAACACCGGCGACATCCGCGAGGCCGTCAGTGGCGGAAACTATTACCTCTACCTGCCGCAGGGCTACAATCCCTCACGCGGGCAGAAGTACCCGCTGATCGTTTCAATCCACGGCATGAAGCCGTTCGACAACGCCTATCCGCAGTTGATGACCTGGCGGAAGATCTGCGACGATAACGACTGGATCGCCATCGCCCCGCAGCTTCGCAGCCCGGACATGCTCAACCAGTTCCCATTCCGCCGGATCGATCGCGCCATTCTCGAGGACGAGGCCCGCATCGTGTCGGCGATTCAGGACGTCCGCAGCCGGTACGCCGTCGATTCCCGCTACGTGATGCTGACCGGGTGGTCGAGCGGCGGCTACCTGATCCACTACACTGCCGCCCGGCATCCGGAGTTGTTCACGATGATCGCGCCGCAGGGCGCGAACTTCTCCGAAGACATCATGCCGCAGTACGTCACCGATGCCGCCAAGGAGATACCGGTCTACATCTACCACGGCTCGTTCGACCTGCCGATGGTCGTGAAGGACAGCAACGCAGCCGCCCGGTGGTACATCCGCCACGGCTACAGGACGGTCAAGATGGACGAGGCGCCCGGCGGGCACGAGCGCCACCCGGAACTGGCTGCACGCTTCTTCGCGAGCATCCTCCGCACCGACACGGCTGGCGTGATTGCCGCGCGGACCTCCGGCAGTACGCCCGGCGGGGCTTGGCTGGGTGCAGCCAGGCCGATCTCCGCAACAGGCACGGGCCCTGTCGGGCCGAGCGTCGCCGCCGTCACGCCGGGCCGAGCCGCGCCGGTCTGGACGGCCCACCCCGCTGCCACGCCGCCGGCACTGCCAACCACCGCTCCGCCGCCGGTCGCTTCGCTGCCGACCGTGAACACGCCGATGGTTCAACCCCCGCCGCGCGAGCGGGTGAACAATACGCCAACGCCGTCAACCGTCGTCACACCGCCGGCGCCGGCCCCAGCCGTCGCCGCCGGGCCGAGCGCGTGGGATCGAATCGGCCCGTCGAACCCGAGCGACACCGTGCGGTTCGGCCCGCCCGCAACGCCACGAACGCTGCCTGCCGCCTCCACGAATCCGCCGGCGGTGGGTGAGAACCTGAACCAGACGTCGCCGATCGGGGCTCCGCGCGTGGCCACAGCCGCACCCGCCGTGAACGCGACAACGGCCGTGAACCCGAACCCCCCGCCGCCGGTCAACACAACCGGTGCCGTGAAAGACACCGTCGTCGCGTCAACCCCAGCCGCGGGCGAGATGCGGGCTGTATCGCTACCCGTCGGGCCGGCCGAAACGCCGGTCAAGATTGACAACTCGCCCCCGCCGCTGTCGGAGGCCCGACTGACCGACCCTGAGCGAACCGCCGCCAAGCCGATCACCGCCGACTCCGTTCGCCCGACACTGGCGGTAGCTGTGCCGCGCGGCATCGGGCCGGCCAACCTGACGCCTTCCGCCCCGCCGCCGGCGCCGGCGGCCGACAACAGCAATCCCGTCGCCAACCTCAAGCCGACGCCGATCGTCGGGAGGTCCGGTTCGCCCGCGGCGGCGCCGCAAGCGGTGCCGGCTGCGTCGAGCCTGCTCAACGTGCGGATTCTGCCGTCGTTCCAGCAGGGATCGGCCCCGTTGACGGTGGAGTTCCGCGCCGAGCTTCGCGGCATCACGTCGCCGATCGTGAAGTATAACTGGAGGCTGGAGAACTCGATGTTCAGCACGTCGCACTACGGCGTGCTGACGTTTCAGCAGGCGGGGGACTACCCGATCGAACTGACTGTCACCGACGCCGCCGGCAACACCCATCGCGGCAGAACGATCATCCGCGTCACCGGGTGATCAGACCCGCGTCGCGTTCCGGCAGGCCATCACCTCGACCTCGAACAGCAACTCGGCCCGGCAGACGTCGGCTACCACGGTGACTGTCGGCCAGGGCAGATTCCACCCCGTTCGCCAGACGCGCTCGACATCCGCGGTCTTGCAGTACGCCATTGCCTGCACCACATCGCCGTCGCGATCGCAATCGTGCTGTTGGAGGATGGCCCTCACATTGTCCAGCGTCATCGCAATCTGCCCGGCCGGGTCGCCGATGTGCCGGCTGACGCCGGTCGTGTCGATCGCGGCCGTGCCGGAAACGAACAGCGTCTTGCCAGCGGGGCTGTCGCACGCCGCCGCCCGCGAGAAGGCTGAGCCGTAGGAGAATGCGGACTTCTGCCGCCCTGCCGCCTCGAAGCACTCGAAGAGGGGGCCGCCGTTGGCCGGCGACTCCCGCGCCCAGCGGATCGCCCGCAGGTCCATCGCGCAGATCGGGCCGCCCGCCGGCCGAACGCCGATGCCTGTGCTTGCGGGCAGCAGCGCCCGCGCCTCGCCAATGAGCCCGCAACGGCGAAAGAACTCGCTGCGCACTCGGTTCAGGTCGTCGTACCAGTCGAGGACGTCACCCAGCCACAGCCACGTGCGGGCGACATCGCGCATGTCCGCGCCCGCCAGGCGCAGCAGTTGCTCCGCCTGCTCGAACATGGCCTTCGCCTGGGCCGCGGGATCGCCCGCGCCCTGCCGCGCCAGGCCGTTCATGAAAATGTGCTTTCGCCCGTCGAGTTCGACGGTCCGGACCGCACCGCCGACGATCCGCGGCTCCGTCCCGACTACCGCGTGTACCTGCAAGCCCGAGACGCGGCCCGGCATGCCGTCCAGCAGCAGCGTCGGCGCCACGCCGTCGTCGAGGGTCTTCCACTCCGCCGCGCGGGCCGCGCTCGCCGCCGCCGCGTCCGCCGAAACGAACAGCCGCTCCTGCACGACGCGAGCCCCCGTTGACCGCAGAAAATCCGCCGCCTCCGCATACACCTGCCTGGCCTGGTCCGCCACCGAGGACGAGCAGTCCCCAACCGCCGTCAGGAATACCTCCTGCACGCCCGCGGACTTCAGGATGCGGATGTCAAGCGACGATTGTCTTACGTTCGGCATGAACCCTGTCCAGTCTATTGGGGGCCTATTTCGCCTCTACCACTTGAACCACGAACGCCGGCGCAACAGTCGTCAGTGTTTCCTTGCCCGACCGCAACGCCCCCGCGACCACCATCACGTACTTCAACCCCGCCGGCGCCGTCTTGGCGACGGTGATTGTCAGGGTGCCTGTGTCCGCGTCCGCCGCGATAACCGACGCCGGCCGAATCGTCAACCCGTTCGGCGGCCGGGCCGTCGTCGACAGCGTGATGCCGCCCCTCACGCCCGCCCGGCGAACGACCTTCACCTTCACCTCGACAGTGCCATCCCGCGGCGCCTCGGTTACACCGCCGGCCCCTTCGATCGCCATCGTGAACGGCGGCGGCTCCGACACCGTCAGCAGGAACTCCCGCGTCGGGATGTTGTAGGTATAGGCAAACGCCTGCATCACCGATTCCGCCGGGAACGCGCTCCGCGCCACGTCCGCCCCGCCGATCGACGCCACCCCGGACACCGTCGGGCACGCCTCCCCAGCCGGCGCCGTCGCCGGCGCGGTGATCGTAAATCGCGTCTGGTCCTGGCCCTGCGGCACCGTCACCGCCGAGGCCGTGAACCCCTTCGGCAGCCCCTGCACCGACAGCGCGATCTCCCCCGCGAAGCCGTCCTTCCGCAGCGCGTCGACGGTGATCATCGTCGTCCCGCCCGCCCCGACGCGAGGGTTGTCCGGCGACATCCGCAGCCGGAAGTCCGGCTGCTCCGGGCGAATCACCAGCCGATACGCATACTCCGGCCCGCCCTTTCGCTGCACGTCCCGAACGGCCACGACGTAGTCACCGGGCTGGTCGAACACCGGCACGATCTTGGAGTCGGCGTAGTGCGTCATCAGCGGCTCGCCAGGGTCAGCCGCATCGTCGTTGCTCGCAATCTCCCTGCCGGTCGCGTCATACACCGTCAGCATCGAGTCCATCGGCGAGTCCAGCCGCCGCGAGAAAATCTCAAGCACCAGCTTCTGCTTGGCCGCCTTCACGGCGAACGTGTAGTAGTCCACATCGCCGGGCCGGTCGATTCGCCCGTTCACCAGGCTCGGCACGCTGACCCGCTGGGCCTTTTCGCGCGTGTCGTTCGGTTCGGCCTCCGCCGTTTCGTCGTAGTCGCTCACCATGAACGGCAGCAGGTTGGATGGCAGGCCGCCCTCCCCCGGGCCAATCCACTGCGTGGCCGCCTTGGCGCAATCGATCCGCACCATCGCGGTGGGAAGGTTCACGCCGAACAGTTTGACGTCCGCCGGCTGGCCTCGCCGCCCGCCGATGGGGGCGATCCGCTGGAGGTACGGCAGTTGGCCGATCGTCATGCGATAGACGAAGTCGGACCGGCCGCGATAGAGAATATCGCGGACCTCGATGTAGTAGTCGCCGTCCTTCGGAATCGTGCAGACCAGCACCGGGTCCGGGCGAAACCGATCGTCGTCCACGGAGCAGATCACCTTGCCGGCCGCATCGTAGAGCGTCAGGCAGGCGTCGAACCAGCCGGGCACGGCGTCCGCCAGGTACGGCAGCAGCCGCCGGGCCTGGCAGTCGGCGACGATCGTCTGCCCAGCCATCGCAGTAAATCGGAAGATGTCGCGATCCGCCTGGAAGATCTGTCCGTTGATCGTTACGGGGAATGCGGGCAGCTTCTGGGCCTGGGCGATATCGGAATTCGGCTCGACCTCATTGATCTCGTCGCGGTCGCCGACGATGAACCGGAATCGGTTCGACGCCCCGCCGGCCGTCATCACCCGAAGGTCCCGCTCGCCGAGTTCCGCCTGCGACCCGATAGTCACCGACAGTTTCGCGGCCTCATCCTTGTTGTCGAGCAACTTGGCCGTCACGCCTTCGCCGGTGACGCGAATCGCCGCGATCCCCGTCAGATTCGTGCCGCCCAGCGTGACCTCGATCGTCCGGCCGCGCTGCCCGCCCGCCGGGTAGAGGTAGCCGATGTACGGCTGCGGCACCTGGAGCAAAGGTACCGCGGGGGCTGGTTTCGCCACGGGCTTGACCGGCGCGGTCGTCGGTTTCGCCGCGGGCTTGACCGGCGCGGTAATCGGTCGAATCGCGGGTGTGGTTGTCGATTTCCCCACCGCGGTCTTCTGTCCGCCTGCGGGCGCCGTGGTGGGTTTCAAACGCACAGGGATCGACATCCCGGGCATGGCAATGCCTGGGCTTTGGGGCGACACGTCAGGTCGCGTGGTCGGCGCCGCAATGACCAGCGACGCCGCGAGCCCGATCCCAAGGAAGAGCAGCACGATCCGCGGGAGTCTGCTCATGGCGTCCTCCCGCGAGTGGTCGGTCCGGTCGTCGGGCGAGGCCGCGGCGCCGGCGCCGGTGGATTCGGCGCACCCGGTTTCTCCATGAGCGAGTCGCGCAGCTTGGCCACGTCGCTCATTTCCGCGCCAATGGCGTCGGGCCTGGTCGTCGCGCCACCCGCCCAGCGGATCGCCGTCGGCGGCGACGCCGCGAAATACCCCCGCGTCGAGATGATCGCCCACCGATTCGTGCCGCAGGCGAACTGCACCAGCGTGCCGAGCAGCTTGCCGGACGGCCCCCAGAGGCGAATCAGGCCGTCCGCGCTGCCGGCGGCGATGCGCGTGCGGTCGGGGCTGACCGCCACGCAGTAGAGCCAGTCGCCGCTGAAGAAATTGACGGGCTGCCGCGTGAGCGCCGTCGCCGTCGCGAAGCTGCGAATCTGCCCGTCGCTGCACGAAGCGAGCAGGTTGTCGCCCAGCCAGGCCAATTGCAGCGGCGTGCCGCCGCCGATGTCCGCCTGCCGCCACTGCGGCGGAGGCGGCGTGGGGCGGCGAACCGCCGGCTGCGTCGTGCCCTGCGTGGTCGGCGGGGGCTTCTCCGCCGCCTTACGCATCCGCAGGACCCGGACCTCGCGCCCGCCGACGGCTGCGAAGAACGTCTGGCCGTCGCGCGAGAACGTCACGTCATGCACCGCCTCCGGCTGGACGAGCGTTTCGAGCGTCGTCCAGTCGTCGGTGTTCCAGATCCGCAGCGTGCGATCGAGCGAACTGGTCGCGAGCAGGCCGGCGTCGCTAAACCGCACGCCCGTGGCAGCGTCGTTGTGGCCCTTCAGCGTCGTCCGAAGTTGGCGCGTGGCCCAGTCGTAGACGTAAACAAGCCGATCGGCCGACGCCGCCGCCAGCAACGTGCCGTCGCCGCTGATCGCGACGCAGTTGACGACATCCTTCGGGTCCGCCAGCGTCGCGGCGATGTTGCCGCCGGCCACGTCGATGATATGCACGGCCCCGCCGACGCGCGGCGTGCCCTCGCCGGCCGCCAGCCACTTCCCGTCGCTCGTGAACACAAGCGACAGGATCGCGCCGCTGATCTGATCGCCGGCGATCCGCTTGTCGAGCCTGCAATCCGCCAGGTTCCACAGCAGGATTTCGCGGTATCCGCCCGTAGCCAGCATCTTGCCGTCGGGGCTGAACGCGACGGCGGCCACCGGGGCAAGCGGCCCGTAGGCGATGGCGCATTCCGCGGCGGCGTTCCTGGGGCGAATCGCCGGGTCGAACACCAGCCGAAGGTATTGCTTTCGCGGCGTAGCATCCGGCGCAAGGTCGGCGGCGAAGGCGACCGTGGTCGCCGCGAGCAGCAGCAACATGGCCCGGCTGTAGCTCACATGATCTCCGTCAGCAATCCGCCGCTCTGAACATTGCCCGCGCCAAGCGGCGTGACATAGGTGGTCCGGCCTTGCGGGTGCGGGAGCCGGCCGTGCGGGTCGATGCCCATCAGCCGGTAGATGCTGCCCGAAAGGTCCCACGGATAGACGGGCCGCTCGCGCACGTTCTCGCCGCGGAAATCGCTCGATCCGACGACCTTGCCGCCGGAAAACCCGCCGCCCGCGACGACGGCTGAGAAGCAATTGCAGAAGTGATGCCGCCCGCCGAACCACGGCGGCTCGTTGGCGACCTTCGGCGTCCGGCCGAACTCGCCGTAGCAGACGACGATCGTCGTCTCCAGCAGCCCGTGCTGCGCCAGGTCCTCCAGCAGCGTCGCAAAGCCGCCATCCAGCACCGGCAGCAGGCGCTTCATCGCCGGGAAGTGGTCCTTGTGCGTGTCCCACCCGCCGCTGTTGATCGTGACGAACGGCACGCCATTCTCCACCAGCCGTCGGGCCAGCAGGCAGCACTGGCCGAAGTGGTTCCGCCCGTAGCGATCACGAAGGTCGTCCTTCTCCGCCGACAGGTCGAACGCCTTCTTCGCCTCGCCGCCCAGCCGCTGATAGCCTCGCTGCTGGAATGACTCAAGCTCGGTCAGCGACGCGTCGCCGCTGTCGCCGCCGGCGGCGTCGATCGTTTCGAGCAGATCGCGGCGGGTCGTCGCCCTGGCGTCGGACACGCCCCGCGGCAGGGCCAGGCCCTGGGCCCGAAAGTCCTTGTTGTTCGGATCGCCGCCGGTGGCGTAGGTGCGGTAGTCGTTGCCGAGGAAGCCCTGCTCCGAGAACCGCCCCAGCGGCGAGGTGAGCGAGATGTCCGGCGGCAGCGTGCCCTTGTAGCCGGCCTCTTTCCGCTTCAGCGCAACCACCGCGCCGATGGACGGATAGCACAGGTCCGCCGACGGCAGCGTGCCGGTCATCATAATGTACGTCGCCGTCTCGTGCCCGTTCGACGGGTGCGTCATGCTGCGGATGATGCTGTACTTGTCGGCCTGCTTGGCCATCCGTGGCATCGTTTCGCAGATGCGGATGCCGGTGACGTTCGTCGCTATCGGTCTGCGATACGGGCCGCAGTAGTCTTCGCCGGCATCCGGCTTCGGGTCGAAGGTATCGGTCTGCGGCGGGCCGCCGCCGAGCCAGAGGAGGATCACCGATTTGGCCCTGGCCTTGACGGCCGGCGCCGCCGGCTGGGTCGCCGGGGAAGCAGCGAGCAGCGGTGAGATCAGCCAATCGGCCGCCGCCAGACCCGCCAGGCCGGCCGTGCCAACCCGGAGAAACTCGCGTCGGCTGACGCCTCGCGGCTGGATGTTCTTCCTGCGTCTCATCCCGACACTCCGTCAGTGGTCAAACAAAAAGTCCCGGCTGTTGAGCAGCGCCCACAGCACGTCCTGGCACGCCTGGGCCCGCGTCTTCTTGTCACGCCCGAGGTGCGCGCTCGCTTTCGCCCGCTCCGCGACCGTTGGCCGGCGGCACAGGGTCGAGAGGTACAGCTCGTCGATCACCCGGTCGTCGCTCTTGCCGGACTCCAGCAATCGCTTCAGCCTCGGGCTGTTTGCGATCTTGTTCTCCAGGTGCTCGGCGTTCAGGAAGTACATCGTCTGTTCCATCGTCAGCCGGGAGCCGCGGTCGGCTTCGTACGGCGTGTCGCGCGATGGCCGGCCGAGCATCTCCAGAATCGGCGACTCGATGTTGCCGTCCTGCAACTGGATCGCGCGGAAGCCCGGCGGCATCTTCGTATAAGGCTCCGGTATGCGGCTGGCGAACGTCTCGCTCGTCTCGGTCACCTGGCAGATCGCGTCGAGCAGTTGCTCCGCGCCCAGGCGCCGCGGCGTGTAATGCGAAAAGTTGACGGCGTCGTACTGATTCCACTGGTTCGACCGGCTGGAGAGCTGATACGTCCGGCTGTTGAGCACCAGGCGGTAGATGTGCTT
Organism: Phycisphaerae bacterium; assembly: GCA_028706835.1. Classification (GTDB taxonomy): domain Bacteria; phylum Planctomycetota; class Phycisphaerae; order JAJVII01; family JAJVII01; genus STB-87. Next base: position 11,272 of record JAQTVL010000033.1, read on the forward strand.
GAGGTCGTAGGCGTGGCGGACCAATTCGGCCGCCAGGAAGTTCAGCAGTTCCGGGTTGCTCGGGGGGTTCGTTGGGCGGAGGTCGTCCGGCTCCTCGACAATGCCGCGCCCCACCAGCCAGTACCAGATGCGATTGCAGATGTTGGGCGCGAACCAGGGATTGTCGCCGGCCGTCAGCCAATCGGCGAACCGCACGCGCGGGTCTTCCTCCGCCGGCACGTCCATCGACGCGCCGCCGAGGAATCGCGGCTTGATGGTCGCGCCGTTGCGCAGGTCGCGCACGGCGCCTTTCGGATTGAAGTAGACGATCTCCTCTTTCCACTCGGTCGTCGCCTTGTAGCCGACCTTGCCGAAGAACGCGCCCACCGCCAGGTTGTCGTCGAGCGTCCAGTCCTCGGTGGGGTGCCCGTGGCAGCGCGCGCAGCCGATGCGGGCGCCCATGAACAACAGCGCCGCGGTCTCGCCGACCGTCTGCGGGTCCTTGTTCGACACCGCCCGCACGAAGTTCACAGGCCCGACGCGGAAATTGCTGCCCGTTGCCGTGAGCATCTCGCGGGCGAACTGATCGTAGGGCATGTTGCTCGCAATGCTCTGGCGCACCCACCGATAGTACGTCGCCGCGCCCTTCGGCCAGATCTTCACCGGGTATTCGCTCTTGATCCGCAACAGGTCGCCCCATTTGAGCGCCCAGTAGTCGGCGAACTCGTCGCGGGCAAGCAACCGATCGATCAGCCGGGCGCGCTTGTCGGCCCGGGCGTCGGCCAGGAAGTCCTCCGCCTCGCGCGTCGTCGGCAACAGGCCGATCGTGTCGAGGTAGACGCGGCGCAGGAACTCGGGGTCGGAGCACAGCGCGGACGGCGGAACGCCCAGCGTCCGCAGGCGGGCGTAGACCAGTTCATCGACGCGGTTGTTCGCAGCCAGCTTCGGGAACTCACCCTGTAGCGGCTGCGGCACGATCACGCGGACCACCGCCGGCTTTCGCAGATAGGTGACGATGACGATCGCCTCGCCGGGGCCCTCAGCCGAGATCACGCCGTTGCGAACCGAGGCGGCTGAGCCGTTGCACTTGAATGTCGCCTCGCGAGTGGCATCGACTTCGCTGCCGTCGGCCCGGCTGGCCGTCGCCTGCACCCGCCTCGACTCGCCCTTGGCCAGCACCAACTGCTCCGGCCAGACCTTCAGGCTGACGACCTTCGGATCGTTCTGCACGAACCGGGCCCCCTGGGCGATCCAGCCAAGCAGCATGCGGTAATCGTCGCTGTCGGGCGCGATCTTCCGTCCGCCAGCGTGCGGCAGTGTGCCGGCGGCCTTGAGCAGCAGCAGGCTCTTCGCGGGATCGATGCGGTTGATCCGCAACCCGCGGTTCTGTCGGGCGATGGCGGCGTAGTCCTCCGCAGGCTCCTCGCCGAACAGAGACAGTTTCATGCCGCCGTTGTTCTGCCCGCCGTGGCAGTTCGCGCAGCCCGCCCTGCCGATCAGCGGCATGATCTGGCTGCCGAAGCGGATCAAATCGTTCGCCACCTCTTCCACGCGAACCGTCGCTTCGGCTTTGACCTGCACGCCACCCGACCGCACGGTCGCCACGATCCTGGTTTGCCCGTCGCCGACCGGGCGGACGACGCCGTCGCGGTCAACGCGGGCCACCTTCGGATTGGCGACGGAGAACTCGACGCCCTCGGCCACGTCGCGGACGGCGCCGGTGCGGTCCGGTTGCGTGGCCAGCAGCGTCTGGGAACTCCACTTGCCTTTGAGCAGGAAATTGGCGGGGCGAAATTGAACGGCGGGCGTGGCGGCGGATTGCGGCTGGCCCGCGGACGGCCCGCCAAACATAAGCGCGAACGACACCCCGGCCCCGGCCAGGAACAGCATTGTTCGTCCGCGCGTTACCGCCACAAGACTAACCTCACAGTACTACCCAGCAGTGTACACGATTTCAGCGCAGCCGGAGCATTAAACCAGCGGCGGGAAGGCGAGTTACGGGGAATGAAATGCGGGCCGCCGCGGTGGGGGCGGCAAGATTCGTGGAACTTCGCACGCTGCCATCAACGGTTCCCGCACGCCGATTCGCCAACTGCTATTGACACGGCTTGCGTCGCCAGTAGGATGAAGCCAGCGACTGGTTGGCGAGGTTCGGCGAGGCGATCCGACCCGCCGACCGGCTGCACGGTCTCTCACCCGGCTGCATTGCGAGGCGCTCATGCACATGACTCGAACCCTGCGATTCGGGATGGTGGCGACGGTCCTGCTGGCGTCCGGCTGGCTGACCGGGTGCAACCCCGGACCCAGGCTCAACGCGAACCAGGCCCCCGCCCTCGAAGTCGCCGCGGACGACCTGGCCAAGGTCGGGCTGCGCCAATTCTGGGCCGACAAGCTGATCCTGCCCCCCGGCGACAGCGTGCAGCAGGCCAGGCTGCTCGGCGACCAGCTCGTCGTGGTCACTCGCAGGAACTTCTGCTACGCCGTTGACGCCAAGACCGGCGAATACCGCATCCTGGCGCAGATCGCCCCGGAATCCGCCGGCGTCTTCCAGCCGCCCTGCTCCGACGGCGTGCACTACTTCTTCGCCGGGACCGATCGGCTGATCGGGATGAACATTGCGACCGGCACGCCGGACATCAAGATCACGCTCGAAATGCCCTCGCGCACGCGGGCGATGAGCGACAAGGAATTCGTCTACACCGGCTCGCTCGACGGCAAAATCTTCGCCTACGCCGTCGACAGCCAGGTGAAGCACTGGAACAGCAAGGTCGGGCCGGCTGTCACCAGCCTCGACCTGAGCAAGGGCAACCTGATCGCCGCCCGCAGTGACGTCCAGAAGAACCGCGGCGAGCTGCTGTCCATCCGCCCGAAGCAGTTCACCGAGAACTGGACCCAGTTCACCGACGGCCCGATCCGCGCGCCCATCGCCGCCACCGACGACGCCGTCTTCGTCGCCAGCGAGGACGGCAGCCTGTACCGCTTCAACAGCCAGCACGGCTGGTCGGAATGGCGCGTGCGGACCGGGGCGATCCTGCTCGACTCCCCGCTGCTGCTGAGCGACAAGGTGATTCAGCTCGTCCCCGGCGTCGGCACCTGGGTGGTCCACAAGACCAAGGGCGATGTCCTCTGGACCGACAAGGCCGCCCTGCAATACCTCGGCCAGTCCAAGGACGGGACCCGCATGTATGCGTTCGACGGGTCCAACCTGATCGTCAAGAACCCGAACACGGGCAAGACGCTCGCCGCGGTCCGCGTTCACAACATGGGCGGCGTGATCACCGTCCCCGACCCCGACAACACAAAGCTCTATCTGCTCGACACCGCCGGGCGAATGCTCTGCCTCAACGACATCAATCTGCCGTACCTGGTGGTGGACCAGAAATAGTGGTCAGTGGTCAGTGGTCAGTGAACAGTGACCAGTGACCAGTAAACGCGAACGCGCCGTCTTCTTGCTGTTCACTGTTCACTGACCACTGTTCACTGACCACTGTTCACTGTTCACTGACCACTGTTCTTCCCGCACGGAGGCGTCAATGAGCGTTGCCGCACTGGCTGAACCCAACGTGGATCTGCTCCCCATCCGCCGCGCCCTGCTCAGCGTGTCCGACAAGGCCGGCCTGGTCGACTTCGCCCGGGGCCTCGCCTCGTTCGGCGCCAAACTCATCAGCACCGGCGGCACGCACAAGGCGCTCGCCGGCGCGGGGCTGGACGTCATCGGCATCGAGCAGGTCACCGGCTTTCCCGAAATGCTCGACGGCCGGGTCAAGACGCTGCACCCGAAGGTCCACGGCGGGCTGCTCGGCCGGCCGGACATCGCCGAGCACCGCGACGCCATGGCCTCTCAGGGCATCGAGACGATCGACCTGGTGTGCGTGAACCTCTACCCGTTCACGCAGACCATCGCCAAGCCGGGCATTTCGCCGGCTGAGGCCATCGAGAAC
>JAQTVL010000526.1 GCA_028706835.1 Phycisphaerae bacterium
GAGAGGTAGGAGATTCGCCCGTTGGCGAGGTATTCGCGCGGGACCTGGAGGTGATATTCGAGCACGTCGTAGCCGTTGCCCTCGACGTCGAAGGCGGCGGGGCGGTCGGGGAGCGGGTGCGGGATGTTGCCGGCCCAGAGCACGCCCGGGGGCAGGTTGGCGGCGGCGATCAGGACGATGATCGTCGGGACGAGGAAGATGACGGCCATGGACAGCCGGGCGCTGCCGACGGGCGCGAGGGCGGGGGCGCGGCGAACGATCCGCCAGAGGGGGCGCAGGCCGAGGGCGAGGCTGATCGCGGGGAGGAGGAAGAAGAACCATCGGGAAGTGACGGGGCCGAGCGATCCGGCGGCGGCGAGAAGATCGCCGACGTGCTGGGCGTCGGGGGCGGTGGTCGGCGCGGGGGAATGGGCGACGCCGCCGCCGATCCAGCCGGCCAAACCCGCGCCGAGCATCGCCAACGAGAACAGGCCAAGGCCAAGGGCGATCGCCGCGAGCAAGGCTAAGGGCCTGGGCAGGGCGTCCAGGCGAACCAGCCGAAACACGCCCGAACCGAGGGCGGCCGCGCAAACAAGGAGCAAAGCGAGTTGGGCCACGTCCAAAATGCTGCGAACGAGGGCGAGCCAGCCGGCCGTCGGCCAAAATGCGAGCATCGCGACGGCCGCGGCCGAAACCGCTCCGGCCAGCGCCCAGCGGCCCCAATTACGCGGCGTCGGCGGCGAAGGCGGCTCGTGTTGTTTGACCCGTTCGGTTCTGCGGTGTTTCACGGTCGAACCCTCGATGGTGAATGCGACCATGATAAGTTGTCGCCTGCGGAAGGGATAGCGCCTTCCGTTCGGACGCCCGCATTCACGCCGCGGGTTTTGCACATTCAGCGTCCATCTGTATAATGAGCGGTGGCATGTTCCACGCTTGCGGACTGCGCAGGCGCGGGACGGCTGAGGTGTACGCGGCATGAAGGACGATGACTGGCAGGACGCGGAGAGTCGGGTCGAGAAGGCCCACGACCTATTCGAACGCGGCAAGATCGAGGCCGCGTTGAAGGAGCTTCGCGCTGCCATCCGCGTCAACCCCTACAATCACCTCTGGCACTACGACATGGGGATGATGCTCGACCAGCTTGGCCGCTACGACGAGGCCGCCGCCGCGTTTCGACACTCCCTCGACATCAGCCATGACGATATCGAGTCGCTCAACGCGCTCGGCATCGACCTGACCCGCACCGGCGCTCCCCAGGCGGCCTTGGCCTGTTTCGAACGCTGCCAGAAGCTCGACCCCAACTACGAGCCGTGTTTCTGCAACCGCATCATGGCCTACACCGACCTCGGCGATCACGACAAGGCCGAGGAGATGTTCTACATGGCCCGCCAGCTTTCCGACGAATGCCCCTTCTGTTCGTTCAACCTGGGCGAAAGCCTCTATCGTCGAGGCCTGTTTGCCAAGGCCATCGACTGTTGGAAGCACGTCGCACGCATCGACCCCGACCACGGCGACGTTCACTATCGCATCGGCGGGGCCTACTGGGCCATGGGCAATTTGCGGACGGCCCGGCGCTGTTTCCGCGAACAGCTCCGGCGCGACCCCGGCCACACGGACGCTTTGCTTGACCTTGGCCGCCTTTCGCTCGAAGCCAACCGCCCCGAGCGGGCCCGCGAGAAGTTTCGACACGCCGTCGAGCTCGACCCCGGCAATAGCTACGCCTGGAGCCTCATGGGCGAAGCCGAGCTGCGTTTGGGACGCGATCAACAAGCCCAGGTCGCTCTCAACCGAAGCCTCCGCCTCGACCGCGAACAGGCCTGGGTTCGCCTCGGTTTGGCGCAAATCGCCATCGATGCCGCCCAAGCCGACAAGGCCGCCGCCCTCATCGCCGACGAGCTCGCCCTCAAGCACGACCTCCTCGACGTCCTCGAAATCGCGGGCCAGCTCGCCGTCGAAATCCCGCGCTTCGACCTCGCCCACCAGGCCTTCTCCGCCATGCTCGGCTTCGAGCCCAAGGACGTCCGCGCCAACGAAGGCCTCGCCGTCGCCCTGGCCGGCCTGGGCCGCGTCGACGACTCCATCGCCCAGTGCCGCCACACACTGGCCCTCGACGAAAAAAGCGTCCCCTCGCTCTATCAGTTAGCCGAGAACCTCCTCGCCCAGGGCCACGGCGACGACGCCATCGCCCTGGTCGACCAAGCCGACGCCATCGAGCCGAACAACGAGCTTCTGGTCACTTTGCGTAAGCGGATCGAGCTGGCCCGAATGCCCCGCCCCCTGCGGGCCGTGCATAGCCTGCTCACCTGGCAGTGGCAAAAGAAGCGATAGCGGCCCGATCTTCGCCCGCGCAGCGGGCTTTTGGAGTGCGTGGGACGAAGGCCCCGCTTTCTTCCCCCCGGCGCCCGCGATGGGGCGCAACCCGACCTCCGCGTCACGGTTGCTGTTCGAGATTCGTCCGGCGTGCCGTCCGCTTCGTCGCCGCCCAAAACGGGGCCTGCGTCCCCGCACTCCAAAAGCGGGCTGCGCCCGCGGACGGCACGGGGATCACGCCCTATTTTCGGCGGTCGGAAGTAGTACGTGCCCCGCCGCCGCGCAAATCACTGAGGTCCCCGTTTTGCCCCTCCCGAACGATTTCGACCAGTGTCTACAATAGACAACATGCGTTAACCCATATAATAACACTTCTTATGATCTGACACCAAAGTGCGAACACAGTAGACTGTACTCAGCAAACAACAATACCACATGACTTGCAATCGGCCTCAAACAGAGAAATTATTATCGTAAGTCCTTTACTGGCACACCGTAATGTCTCTCACAACGATACGCATAGTCTCTGGCACGCCGTTTGCTACAGGTATAGCAGACGGTGGGCCGGCGGCCACGTTGGCGACGGCCGGCGGAACGATGGCGGGAACTCTTACCAGTGCGGGAGGACATGCGATGAACCGGACTCTGATTGCAGCGGCGGTGGTGGCAATGCTGGCGCTCGTGGCGGTCGGATCGGCGTCGGCCGACCTGATCAGCGTCCAGTTTACCATCGGCCAGGACACCAACGGTGCCTACTCCACCTACGCCGGTTACGACAGTCCGGCCTACGCGGATGGCAAACTCCTGGCGACTCAAACGACATGGAACCACGTCGGCGCGGACACCGGCAGCGGCCTGCTTCAGACGGGTGGAGCGGCCTTCGGCGGCGCCATCGACTTTGGAGGCGGCACCACCACAGGGTCCATCAACTGGGGCGCAGGCATGACGTACTTCGGTGGGTGGAGCGGCCGGGCCGCCCCAAGCGGCTATCCCGCTTACATGAGTTACCTGGAAAGCTACGCTGGCGACGGGGGTGTCGTTATGGGAGTTCGCGTTAACGGCCTCGCCGCCGGCACCTACCGGGTCTACGCCCTCGCCGACGTTCAGGGTGCGCCACAGAGCGTCGAGATTGGCCTCAACCTGACGTCATACACGGCCTCCAACACCGTGCTAAGCCAGTACATGAGTAGTCACACGGCCAACGGGGCATGGTACGCCGGCACCAGTTCCGTCGCGGGCGACTACGCCTACAAGGATGTCACCGTGACGGGCACCAACGACTACATCACCGTCCTTGCGTCGAGGGGCACCAATCCGCTTATGAGCGGCCTTCAGATTGTCCAGTTG
>JAQTVL010000527.1 GCA_028706835.1 Phycisphaerae bacterium
TCATGCTGATGGAAGCTTACATGAACGAGATTCACTGGAACGAGGCCGGCAACCAGGTCGAGATGGTCAAACGCAACGAGTGACGCCCACAGGGAGAACGCCATGACGCCGCAGCGACGAGCGCTCACGATCCAGGTGGAACGCGGGACCGATGCGGTCGTCGTGAGGCTGGGCGGCGCCGCGACCATCGACCAGGCCGACCGGCTGAACCGCGAACTGCGGCAGGTGGCCGGCGAGCCGTTCAAGCGGGTCGTCATGGACCTGTCGGAACTGGAGTTCATCTGCTCGATGGGGCTGGGGGCGCTGATCGTGGCGCACGTGGTGGCGCAGCGGCGGAAGGCGCAGGTGGTCCTGGCTGGGGCGCAGAACGCGATCCGCGAGATACTCGAAACGACCCGCCTGAACATGATCTTCCCGATGCACAAGGATGTGACGAGCGCGTTGAATTGACGCTCAGCGTTCGGCGGCAGACGCATCTCCGTGACTGAACGCCGGTCGTCGTTGCTTACTTCGCAAGGAGAGTCACACGTGAAGCGCAGAGGTCCCAAGGTCGTGCTTATCGGCGCGGGCAGCGCGTTTTTCGGGCGGCAGACCATCTGGAGCATGGTCACCAAGCCGGCGCTGCGCGAAGGCACGCTGACGCTCGTGGACGTGAACGCGCCGCTGCTGCGGACGATGGAAGCGATCGCCCGGCGGGCGATCGAAGCCAGCGGCGCGCCGCTGAAGCTCGAAGTGTCGACCGATCGCCGCAAGGTGCTGCGAGGCGCGGATTTCGTGACGCTCGCCTTTGCCAACGAGGGCGTGAAGCTGCGCGGCGTCGACTCGGCTGTGAGCACGCGGCACGGCATGGTCATGTGCTCGGGCGACACGATCGGGCCGGGCGGGACCTTCCGCACGCTGCGCGAGGTGCCGCGCCAGGGCGAGATTCTGCGCGACGTGCGGCGGCTTTGCCCGGACGCGTGGGTGGTCAACTGGGTGAACCCGACCGCGGCGATGGGCATCGCGATGATGCGGCACTTTCCGGACCTCAAGACGCTGGCCATCTGCGACGGCCCGCACAATCCGGGCTTCGATGACAACCTGATTGTGCATGCGGGCCTGGCGAAGAGTGCCGTCGCGATCACCGACGCGCTGCGCAGCCGGGTGAAGATTCGCTCCGGCGGCGTGAACCACTTCAATTGGCTGGTGGAGATGACCTGCGACGGCCGGGACCTGGTGCCGAAAGTGCGGCAGTGGCTGGCGCGACAGGCGAAGGAGACTCCCGCCGGCGATCCGAAGTCCGGCAAGGGCTACCAGAGCGCGCTGATGGCCCATCAGTTGGCCGAGGTGTTCGGCTATCCGCCGATGTGCATTCCGCACACAAAGGAATACCTGCCGTTCTTCCAGGGCTTGGATACGCACAAGGCCGATGCGCTGGCCATCCGCATGTGGAACGTCGCCGAACGCCGCAAATGGATGCGCGATTGCTGGAGCGACATGAAGAAACTGGCGTCGAGCCGTCGGCCGATGGCGGACTTCCTCGCCAAGACCACCGCGGACCACGCGAGCGATATCATCGAGGCGATGTGGGCGGGGCTGCCCAAACGGTTCTACATCAACGGCCTCAACCGCGGGGCTGTGACGAATATGACCGACGACGCCTACCTGGAACTGCCCTGCGTGGTGGACATGAACGACGTTCGCCCGCTCCCCTTCGGCCCGATGCCAAGGCCGCTGCTGGGATACTTGCAGCGTGTGCTCGACGAGCACGAGCTTGCGGTCGAGGCGGCGGTGACGTGCGACCGGGCGACGCTGCGAAAGGCGCTGCTGGCGAGCATGGTGGCCGTGAGCATCCCGGACGTCGAGGCGTGCATGAACGAACTGCTGGCCCGCGAGCGGAAGTATCTGCCGGCGAAGTGGCAGGCGTGAGTCAGTCCTGCGCTTGCAGAGCATCGATAACGTCTGGTCGGTCCGACGTGATCGCGTATTGCCGCTGGTTCTCGCCGAGATTCGACGGCATCGAGCCGGTGATCCACACCGAGCCCGGGGGCATGAGTTCCGCCACCCGGTCCGCCCATTCGATGGCGACCAGGCCGTCGGCGGCTGCGACCATTTCCGAAAAGCCGATCGCTTCCAGTTCCGCCGCGCTGCCCAAACGATACACATCGACGTGGTAGAGCAACAATCCGGACTTCGGCGTGTACTCGTTGATGATCGTGAACGTCGGGCTGTGTACGGCATCCGGGTCGATTCCCAGGCCGGCGGCCAGGCCCTTCACCCACTGCGTCTTGCCCGCGCCGAGATGGCCGACGAGGGCGACCACATGGCCACCGGTCAGGCAACGGGCGAGCCGCTCGCCCAGCCGGCGGGTCTGCTCGGGCGAGTCGGTGACCAGTTCGATTTGCCGCATCCACTCACTCATCGAAAGTGCTCGAAACCGCGCGGGACCAGTGGCTCGCGCCGGCCATCGGGGAACGCAAGGAAACGTTCGCAACCAGCCGTCACGGCGCCGATCCACGTCAGCCGGACGGCCACCGGCGGATCGCGAAGCAGCCGCTCGGCGTCCTCCGGCGAACAGGTGAAGCACAGTTCGAAATCCTCGCCGTCGTTGAGCGCAGCCGCGAGCGGATCGGCTGACGTCTTTGCCGTGGCGGTCAGCGGCAGGCGGTCCGCATAGACGCTCGCCCCGACGCCGGACTCGTCGCAGATGTTACCCAGGTCCGTGCTCAGGCCGTCGCTGATGTCGATCATCGCGTGCAGGTTGGCGGCGGCGGCGATCGCGCGGGCCTCGCGAACCCGTGGCGGGAACGTCAGGTGCCGCCCGCTGGCCAGCGAGCCGCCCAGTTCGCCGGTGACCATGATCGCGTCGCCGCTCTTGGCGCCGTTGCGTCGCACGGCGGCGATGCCGGACTCGGTGGAAATCAGCGTGGCGTTGATCGCCAGCGGCTGGCCCCAACTCGTCACGTCGCCGCCGACGAGTGGACAGTCGTAGGCGTCCGCGGCGTCGAGCAGGCCCTGCGTCAACTCGCGGGCCTGCTCCATCGACCAGTCGCGGGGCAGGGCGACGGCGACGACCACGCCGCGCGGTTGCGAGGCCATCGCGGCTGCGTCCGACAACGACACGGCGACGGCCTTGTAGCCAATCTGCCGCGGCGAGGCGGAATCCGTGCGAAAGTGAACGCCGTCCAGCCGAATGTCGGTAGTGACCAGCACAAGCCCCTGGCCGGCCAGGTTCAGCCCGGCCATGTCGTCGCCGGGGGGAATCGGCACGGCGGCGGGGTCCAGCGTCCGCTGTTGGCGGATCCAGGCGATCAGTGATGTTTCGCTCTTGAGCATGGCGTTGCCGGGAACGGGGCGTCGCCCGTTACTGCAACCGCTCCTTCCAGACTTCGAGCTGCTGGATCAGCGGCTTGCCGCCGGCGGCGCCGACGCTGCGATATCGGGCGACCACGTTGCTCGCGCCCAGGTAGTCGTAAACGTCATTAGCGATGAGATCGTTCGCCGCCTGGAGCTGCGCCAGTGGCAGTTTCGCGAGCGGTTTGCCTTGTTCGCTTGCCTGGCGGACGACCCGGCCGACCACCTCGTGGGCCTTGCGGAACGGCAGGCCCTTGCCGACGAGGTATTCGGCCAGCACGGTTGCGTC
>JAQTVL010000528.1 GCA_028706835.1 Phycisphaerae bacterium
GAAGCTCATCGCCGCCCCCGGCGGACCGCCCGCCTGGCTCACTGTCGTCGGCGTGCTCCTCTTCTGCGGCGCCGTCGGCAAGAGCGCCCAGTTCCCCCTCCACGTCTGGCTCCCCGACGCCATGGAAGGCCCCACGCCCGTCTCCGCCCTCATCCACGCCGCCACCATGGTCGCCGCCGGCGTCTACATGGTCGGCCGAATCTTCCCGCTGCTCACCCCGACCGCCCTGCTGGTCATCGCGACCATCGGCCTGATCACCCTCACCATGGCCGCCCTCGTCGCCATCACGCAGACCGACATCAAGCGCGTCCTGGCGTATTCCACCGTCTCGCAGCTCGGCTACATGGTGCTGGCGATCGGCCTGGGCGGCTACGTGGCCGGGCTGTTCCACCTGATCACCCACGCCTTCTTCAAGGCGTTGCTGTTCCTCGGCTCCGGCGCCGTGATACACGCCTGCCATCACGAGCAGGACGTCCGCAAGATGGGCGGCCTGCACAAGGCCATCCCCATCACCTGCTGGACGTTCTTCATCGCCACGCTCGCCATCGCCGGCGTCACGGGCACGTCCGGCTCGTTCAGCAAGCACCTGATCCTGGCCAACGCCTACGACTATTCGCATCCGGACCCGGAGCGCTACGTCGCCCCGGGCATCTCCGAATCCGCCGCCGAAACGGTGGCCATCAAGCTGACCAGCGGCGCCGGCCAGCCGTTCTCCAGGCTGTTCTTCTACCTGCCGGTGATTGTCGCCTACATCACGTCGTTCTACATGTTCCGCGTCTGGTGGCTGACGTTCTTCACCAGGCCTCGCGACGAGTACGTCTTCCACCACGCCGAAAAGCACGGCGTGCCGTGGATCATGAACCTGCCGCTGATCGTGCTCGCCGTCGGCGCCCTCCTGACCGGCTATGAGTTCATGCAGTTCATCGGCTGGATTCGCTCGACCATGCCGCACGGCGCCTGGCCTTACCTCGAACCGGCCGAGGAGGTCCACCATGCGATCTACTGGCCGGCCCTGTTGGCTGCCCCGGTCGGGTTCGGCCTGGCTTTCGCGATCTATCGCCGCGGCTTCGACGTGGCCGCGCGGATTCGCTCGCGGATCGAGCCTCTGTATCAACTGGTTCACAACAAGTTCTACTTCGACGAGCTGTATAACGTGCTCTTCGTCCGCCCGACGCTGCTGCTCTGCCGCGTCAGCGACCTGTGGGACAAGCGGGTCATCGACGGCCTGGTGAACCTGTTCTCGCCGGTCACCAAGCTCGTGGCCGCGATCAGTGGCTGGTTCGACGCCCGCGGCATCGACGGCGCCGCCAACGGCCTGGCCGCCGCGACCTATTCCGTCGGCAGAGCCGTTCGCCTGCCGCAGACCGGGCGGATTCGCAACTACGTGCTGTTCATGGTGGGCGGCGTGGTGGTGGCGATCGGTGTGTTCTTCCTGTTCGGTTCGACCTAGACACGACCGTCCGAGATGACGAATGACGAATGAATGTCCAATGACGAATGACGAATATCCTTTTGTGGAGTGCGGTAGCGCAGCTACCGCTTTTCTTCGGATGACAAGCGCGGGTTGGCGGTCCCGTCGAACCGCGGCTTCCGCTTGCTGTTCGGCGCTTTCGTCATTCGACGTTTACGGTTCCCCTGGCCATTCGCGATGAAAGAAGCCTGATATGCTACTGACCTTCATCATTTTTCTGCCGACGCTCGGGGCGCTGCTCACCCTGATGATGCCCACCCGCCAGACGGTTCGCTGGACCGCGTTCCTGTTCACCGTCGCGACGTTCGGGCTCAGCCTGATGCTGTTCCCCACGTTCCACACGGGCGCCGCCGCCGCGTTCGGCAGTTCCTACGCCGACGGCATCCGCCTCATCGAGCGCCACGCCTGGATTTCCGCGTTCAACGCCCAGTACTTCGTCGGCGTCGACGGCCTGAGCTTCCCGCTGGTCATCCTCACCACGTTCATCTCCGCCCTGTCGGCCCTGGCCGCGTTCAAGATCACCAAGGCCACCCGCGGCTTCTTCGCCCTGCTGCTGCTGCTGGAGACCGGCATGTTGGGCGTGTTCCTGGCCCTCGACTTCTTCCTGTTCTACGTGTTCTGGGAACTGATGCTGCTGCCGATGTATTTCCTGATCGGCATCTGGGGCGGCCCGCGAAAAGAATACGCCGCCATCAAGTTCTTCCTGTACACCCTGGCCGGCTCCGTGCTCATGCTCATCGTGCTGCTGGCCTTCTACTTCCTGTCCAAGTCCGCCACCGGCGTCGGCACGTTCGACCTGATCAAGCTGGCCACCGACCCCGCCATCCAGGCCAAGTTTGCCAACGCCTCCACGCTGCTGTTGGGCGCCCGGTTCGGCCCGCTCGCCTTCGCGTTCCTGTTCATCGGGTTCGCCATCAAGGTCCCCGCCGTCCCGTTCCACACCTGGCTCCCTGACGCCCACGTCGAGGCCCCGACCCCGATTTCGATGATCCTGGCCGGCGTGCTGCTGAAGATGGGCGGCTATGGCCTGATGCGAATCAGCTACCCGATCCTGCCCGGCCCAGCCGGGTCCAAGTTCTTCGTCGTGCTGCTGACCGTTATCGGCCTGGTGAGCATCCTCTACGGCGCCGCGGTGGCCATGGCCCAGACCGACTTCAAGAAGCTGGTCGCCTACTCCTCCGTTTCGCACATGGGTTGGGTGGTGCTTGGCCTGGCGATCACGCCGGTCATCTACAAGGCCGGCGGCAACACCGCCGGCTTCTCCGGCGCGATGTTCCAGATGATCAGCCATGGCCTGACCAGCGCCATGATGTTCTTCCTGGTCGGTGTCATTTACGATCGCGCCCACCATCGCGACATCAACCGTTTCGGCGGCCTGGCGTTGGCGATGCCCGTCTACTTCGCCCTGGCCATGCTCGGCTTCTTCGCAGGCATGGGCCTGCCGTCGTTGTCCGGCTTCGTCGGCGAAATCTACGTGCTGATGGCCTCGTTCGATTACTCCCCGTGGGTGGCCGGCGCCTCGGCCCTGGGCATGATCCTGACCGCTGCCTATATTCTCTGGACGGTGCAGCGCGTCTACCTCGGCCCCGCCAAGCCGGAGAACGAGCACCTCGAGCCGATGACGCCGCGCGAGGTGCTGGTGCTGGTCCCGATGGGCCTGTTCGCGATCGTCTTGGGCGTCTATCCGAAGCTAGCGACGATGTTCTGGGACGGCACGCTGGAAAACATCTGCCGCCTGTTCAAGTGAGCGTGAGGAAATGACCCGGTGATTGACAATGACGAATGACGAATATCTTTTTGTGGAGTGCGGTAGCGAAGCTGCCGCTTTTGTCGGCACGCGAATCTCAGCTTCTCCCAAAGCGGGAGCTGCGCTCCCGCACTCCACAAACAGACGGACGCCGAACGCATTCGTCCTCGGGTATCCCATTCCGTCGCAAGTGAGGTCTTACTAGTGGACTTCCTGCTTTCCAACGTGGCTCTTCCGGCCTCCCGCGACCTGGCCGCCTTCGCCCCCGAACTGCTGGCCATGGGCGCGGTCGTGCTCGTCCTCGTCCTCCTGCTCCCGCTGGTGCTGCCCAAGCGCACCCGCCTGGTCCCCATCGTCACAGCCCTCGGCGGGCTGGCCGCCGCCATCTCCGCCGCCACC
>JAQTVL010000529.1 GCA_028706835.1 Phycisphaerae bacterium
GAAGGGCAGCGTGTGCTGGTTGTCGATGGCCCCGTGGAAGCACAGGTCCTTCCCGAAGTCCCGCTTGAGCCCGTCGATCTCCATGCCCGGGCAGCGCCACTGCACGGGGTTGAGGATGTCGATGCCGATGTCGATCATCCGCGGGATGACCGGGCGGCAAGCGCCGTCGTCGTGGTGCATCACCTTGATGCCGAACGAATGGGCCAAATCGATCATCCGCTTCATGTTCGACAGCAGGAACCGATCAATCATCGGCAGGCTCATCAGCAGCGAGTGCTGGGTGCCCAGGTCCTCCGCGACGTAGGTCACGTCGATGCTGCCCGGTCTGGCGGACTCGAATGTTCGTTTGGCAACCGTGTGGAAGAAGTTGAAAATCTTCGTAAGAATGGCCTCGGCCAGATCCGGCAGCATCGCCAGATCCATCAGCGCCTGCTCCTGCCCGCGAAGCTGGCAATACAGCAGGAAGGGCTCGTACGTCGCCGCCTTGCGGGGCCAATCGCCCAGGGCGTCCAGTTTCGGCTGGACGGCCTTGTAGTCATACCAGTCCGCGCTCGGCCAGGGATAGGCGTTCACCTCGGCGATCGTGGTGGCCTTGGCCAGCGGGTTTGCGACGACCTCGTCGTAGGTCCCCGCTCCGCCGGCGTATTCCTTGCGGACACGGGCCAGGCCCCACATATCGCACTGGCTGAACTTGGGCCCCACGTACGTCGGCCCGACGCCGCGCAGCAGATCGATGTCGAGCTTGCGGGCAAGCGCGCCGACATCCGCGCAGTTCAGTTCGCGCAACAGCCGGCTGGTCACCTCGCCGGTCGCCCAGTAGTCCGAGGGCGCCCGGTCAGCCTTCTTCCCGCTCAACACCGCCTGCCAACGCTCACGTGAAGTCATCATCTCTCCATCCGCGTCATCAGCGGCCGTTCGACTTCGCTCAGGCCGCCCTGTCTAACGGGACCACCACCACGACGTGACCAGCATGAACAGCCCGCCGATCACCAGCAGGATTCCCACCGCCGCCCGCGTTCGCGGGGCCATCCGCTCCAGCACCCGCACGCCGCGGGTCACGTCATAGGGACGGCCCCACAGTCCGATCCCGTAGAAGACCAGAAAGACGCCCGCGATAACCGAGACGACGAATTCGCCGCTGAACGCCATTGCCAACGAATTCGGGTGCATCATTCTTCCCTGCCCTGCCCGCCGAGGACGATCAGCCCAACGATCTTCTCGACGACCACCTTGCCGAGCCACTTGAGCATGCGCGCCCCCGCGACCGAGTTTCCTCTCGCCGGCATTTTACCGTGCAGTCCCGGATGGCAAAAGGTGAAAAGCGAGGCACTGTAAGTGGTGACTGTCCCCGTTTATGCCTGATTCACGCCCCCGGCGGCGGGCTTGTCGGGGGATTGGCTGGCCGGTAGGATGGGCGACTCGTTCACGTGGCGATTGGCAATTCCTCAGTTCGCACCGGAGAGTTCGATGAAGGCCGTCAAGATCACTGTCGATGTCCCCGCCAAGTATGTCGGCGCCCATGAAGACCGCATCTTCCTGTCCGTCGGGCAGAAGCTGACCGGCACCGTCGTCCTCGACGGGCCCGGCAGGCCGAAGGCCTGCGAGGTCCGCTGGGTGGACGCGCATGGCCGGCTGCTCGGGCGGACGCCCGGCAAACTGGACGCCTACCAGAGGGTCATCCGCTACGAGTTCGACCTGAACCAGAGCTTCTTCCCGGTGCATTACATCGAGTGCAGCCTGGACGGCCAGGTTCAGCCGATGCGGGAGAAGTTCTTCGTCGCCCCGACGACCGACGGGTGGGAGACGATCCCGGCGATCACCTGGGCGACGTATCCGTTCGGCGACTTCTACGACAAGCTCCAGGCGCTGGGCGTGAACGGGATCATCGCCTACGGCATGGCGCCGTTCGACCACGTGGTCGAGAACGCCATGAGGTTCTACGTCGACCAGGCGACGTTCTGGGAGATCTCGGTCTATCACCGGCCGTTCAGGCTGTTCTGGGAGCCGCCGACGGACTACACCGGCCCGGTCAGCCCGCAAAGCCCCGGGTTCGGGCATAACTGGAAGGCCCTGCACGAACGCTACGTCCGCGTCCGCGCGCGGTGCAAGAAGGAAGGCCGGATGATCAGCCGGGACGATCACTACCGCAAGGTGTTCCTGCGGGCCTACTGCCCGAACGATCCGGGCACGCGCCGCGACGCCGGCGAGCGGTTCGCCGCGGTCGTTCGGCAGCACAAGGGGTTCCGGCCGGTGTTCCACAACATCGCCGACGAGGCGGGCATCACCGACCAGAGCAAGCCGTTCGACTTCTGCTATTGCCACTACTGCATGGACAAGTTCCGGCTGAAGCTCCAGAAGGTCTACGGCTCGATCGGCGAGCTGAACCAGCAGTGGGGCACGGACTTCAAGACGTGGTATGACGTCTACCCGCTGACCACCGACGAGACGATGGACGCGAACATGCCCGCGCAGAAGAAATCCGCGCCGCTGAACTTCGCCCCCTGGGCCGATCATCGCGAGTTCATGGACGACACGTTCAGCGACTTCTTCGCCGAGATGCGCCGCGTCGGACAATCGGTCGATCCGATCGGATACTTCAGCACGGGCGGCTGCCAATGGCCGGATGTGTTCGGCGGCTGGGACTACTGCAAGCTGACCCGATCGGTCGACGCCCTGATCCCCTACAACGGCGGCGGCAACCAGGAGTTGATCCGCTCGGTGGGCGGGCCGGTGAAGAACCTCAGCCCGTTCTTCGGCGACGATGAGCGGCAGGTGCGTCAGATGTGGTTCAGCATCATCCACGGCGACGCCGGCATCGTGTTCTGGGACGCCGACGGCGACGGCGGCAGATTCGTCGTCCGGCCGAGCGGCAAGATCGCCAAGCGAGGCAAGACCTTCGGCCCGGCGATGCGAGAGTTCCGCGGCGGCGTTGGCCAGCAGATGCAGGCCTGGGGCCGGGCGGACGATCCGATCGGCATGTTGTATTCTCAGCCAAGCGAGCGGGCACACTGGATGCTGGAGTCGATGTCGGAGCGCGGGGAGAAGGACTGGTTCCGAAGCCACGACGGCGTGCATACGGGCAACCGGCTGGCCTGGCAGCAGCTCATCGAGGACCGGCAGTTGCAGTATCGCTACGTGAGCTACCTCGATGTCGACGAGGGCAAGGGCGACTTGGGGCGATTCAAGATGCTGGTGCTGCCGGAGTCGTTCGCGCTGTCGGCCAGGCTCGTCGCGGCGATCAAGCAGTTCGTGCTCGACGGCGGGACGCTGGTGGCGGACGGCCGGGTCGGGCGGATGACGGAGAATTGCCGGCAGGTCGAAAGCGGGCTGCTGGATGACCTGTTCGGCGTGGTATCAGCCGAGAAGCTCGAACTGAGGACCGGCGGGAAGCTGACCGCGAAGAGGCAAGCCTGGCTGCCTGCAACGAAGGACATCGCCACGCTCAATGCGCTGGACGCGGGGCTGCGGATCGCCGAGGGCAGCGGGGCGGAGGCAGCAGCCGGCGCTGGGCAGACACCAGCGATGATTCGCCGCCGCGTGGGCAAGGGCTGGGCGGTCTATCTGAACGTTCACGTGTCGCCGTACGAGATGAGCCGGCACGACGTGCAGAAGCCG
>JAQTVL010000530.1 GCA_028706835.1 Phycisphaerae bacterium
GACCGGCTCCAGCCGAATGTTGATGTCCGCGAGTTGCGCAATCAGTTTCTGTCGCTGTGACAACAGGTTCAGCAGCGCCGACGGATCCTCCGCGGCGATCAGGTCACGCTGCGTTCTGGCCAGCCGGCGAAGCTCGCGGTAGAGCTCGTGCTGGCGAACGAGCAGATCGAGCATCGCGTCGCCGTGCGGCAGCGTCGCATCGGGATTCTCATTCGTTGTCACGGCGGACCTCCGTTTCACCACATGCCCGATTGGCTGACCCACTCCAGCCACTGGGCGAGATAGTCCTTGCCCATAGGGAGAGGCCGGCGGCTGAAGGTGTCGGGCGACAGTTTCTTGAGCAGCCACTTGGCCCGTTCATTGGCGGTGCGGGCCTGCTCGGGCTTCTTCAGCCGCTGATAGCAGTTGACGACCTGGACATACGCGGCGACCGCTTCGGGCTGGCCGTGATACTTCAGCGCCGCCAGGTCGTAGAGATCGATCGCGTCGTCGTAGAGCGCCAGGTCGAACACGCAGTCCGCCCGGAAGAAGTACGCGTTGCGGAGATACAGGCTGTCCAGTTCCGACAGCTCGCCGCTCTCGCCGCCGCGGGCCTCCAACGCCGCCACCACCTGGTCGAAATGCTCCTTCGCCTGGCCCAGCCACAACGACCGCGTCTGCGACAACTGCTGCCGCTCCAGCGGCGTTTTAGCCGCCGCGATCGAGGCGTCCATCTCGATGCCGCTCAGCCGGTAGCTGTCCGCCAGGTGATAACGGAAGTAGACCGACTGCGGCGAGGCCGGCTCTCGCTGGAGCAGTTCGTCGAAGCGGGCGATCGCCTGGCGGTACTGGCGGCGCTCGTACTTCAGCTTGGCCAGTTCGAACAGTGCGAGCGAGTACTCCTTGCTGTCCGGGCTGTAGCGTCGGTCATCAGCCAGCAGGTCGGTCAGCGCCTTTTCCGCCTCCTCGAATTTGCCCAGCGACTTGTAGCACTGGGCCATCGGCACCGGCGACTTGTTCGCGTCGGGCGAGTTGGCGTATTCGGAGATCATCCGCTGGTATTGCGCGATCGCCCGGTCGAACTGCCCAGCCCCCTGGTAGCTTTTGGCGAGCGTGAACACCGCGCGGGCGACCCGGCTCTGGTCGCCCGGGTAGTCGCGGACGAACTTGGTCAGCACGACGATCGCCTGAAGGATTTCGCCCGCCTCGTCGTAACAGGTGGCCGCGATCTCCAGGTCATCGCCGCTGCGCTGGTCGTCCGTAATCTCGAGGTGAGCCGCCTCCAGGAACGCCTCCGCCGCCAGCCGCAGGTGGCGACGCGCCTGGGCGTTCAGGTGCCCGATCTCCTCAGGCTGGCTGGCGGGCGATCGCTGGGCCGCCTCGCGCGCCAGCCGCTCCGCCGCCTGCTTCTCCTCCTGCGCGAGCCGGCGGAGCAGCCGGCCCTGCATCTCCTTCACATCCCCCTGCGAGGGCTTGACCTCGGCGGGGTCCACCATCGGGTAGAGCAGCACAAGGAACTGATACGACGACTCCCACTGCTCCTGGCGGCGTAACTGTTCCGCCAGCGCGAGCAGCGAGTTACGCACCGCCCGGCGGTCGATCAGCGGGTCATCCGGGCCACGAAGCAACTGGTCGACCACCTGCTGGTAGGCCTCGTACGCCCGATCGATCGGCTTGAACACCGCCGATGACTTCGCAATTCCCAGTTCAGCCGCCCGGGTGAACGGCGTGCCCGGGTACAGCCGGGTAACAGTTCGGAAGTTCTCCTCTGCCTCCACGGGGCGATTCTGGGTGAAACTCACTTCGCCGAGCAGCCAGCAGAGTTCGGAGTCCGTCTCCTCCTCGCCGACGACGGGGGCCCGGCGAAGCTGCACAGCCGACAGCAGCCGGTAGGCTTCGTCCATCTTCGCCTCGCGCTGCCTGGACGAAAGCTTGTCGCCATGCTGCGCAGCCGACTCGTAGTAAACGCGGGCCAGCTCGACTTCCAGGGCGTCCTGGCTGGCGCCGGCCGGAAGCTTGCCCAGGTAGTCGTTGAGCAGTTGCTCCGCCTTGTCCACCGCGCCTTCGCGAACCAGAAGCTGCGTCTTCTTGCGGATCGCCCAGAGTTGGTCAGCCGGGGCCAGGTCCGCCCGGGCCAGCATGCCGTCGAGTTCCTTGTGGACGACTGCCGCGTTGGCGTTCCAGAGCAGCTCGACGATCTGCCGCCGCATCGCATCCTGGCCCGGCGAAACGAGCGCCAGTGCCGCCAGCAGGTCCTTCTCGCCCGTATCCAGCGACCAGATGCGGGCCTGGCCACGCTTCAGGTAGAACTCAGCCGGGCCGATCAGCCGGCTGTCCAGCGACTCGGGCTTCTCGACCAGGCTGAGGCTGCGGTCGAGTTCGGCGATGCAGGCCCGGGCGTGACTGCGCTGGACCGCGTCGCGAGTGAGCGCCGCCAGCGCGTGGTTGGCCAGGCCGCGGATCAGCGACATTTGCGACTGCTGTGCGTCGGTCGTCTTCGCCGCCGCCAGGCGGTCGACACGGTTGATGGCCTCGATGGGGTGGTTGTCCTGGAGTGCCTGTCGGGCCTGGGCGATCTCGCCGTCCGCGTCGACAGGCGCCGGCCGGGTGAGCAATCGCGGCAGACTGGTCAGCAGCAGCAGCAATCCGATCGCCAGCAACGGAAGTTGCCACTTGTCCGCCAGCTCGCGCAGGAGCGACGGCCCCTTGGGTGGGGCGTCGAGCGGCGGCTCGGGCAGCGCGTCCGCAGGCGCTGCCGGGGCGGGGGGATTGGTTGGGCGTTCCTCGGCCATAGCTCCATCCATGGAGTTCCGCCGACTGTGGCGGACCGCGCTCCGTCGGCTTCCAGCCGAACCCGCCAGCAGGCGGGCGGAGCGGCCCCGCGCAGATCGCAGGGTGACCGTGCAACAGACTCGGTAAGTTATCGGTCAGGGGTGGGAGAATTCTTCGGCCTTTTTTGCGCGATCGGGCAAGTATTGCGCGAAGGGCGACACTGGCAGCGACTCTCTTATCGGACGCCGGGGCGCGGATTGGTTCAACTTATCGGTCCTGCGGGCCGATACTAAACTCGTTGGGGCGCAGCCGTCCGGACGCGGCGGGCCGGGCAACTGACGCCGTCCTGCCTGGACGGACGTGCCCCAGGCGTGGAACCGGCTCTCATGTTCAAGATCCTTCTCCATTGCCCGGACCCCACACTACGCCGCGACGTTCAGTTCGCAGGCGAACTCGCGCTTGACGCCGTCCTGCCCCCCACCCGCCGGGCACAGGTCGTCTGGCTCGACACCGTCCCGCCCGATACGACAGGCCTGGATTTGCTCCTCATGGCCGACCAGCCGCAACGGTGCTCCCGATTGCTCGATGAACTTCGGCCCCGCCCGACGCTGGCGGTCCTGGTCCTGCCGAACGAGTCAGCCGGCGCCCCTGCAGAGGGCACGCTCGATCCGACGGCGATCGCGGCGGCTGACGACCTGCTCCTGTGGCCTTGCAGCGGCGAAGTGATGCGGGCGCGGTTCGAGCACTTCCTCCGGCGAATCCGTTTGCAGCGCCAGGCGGACGAACTGGACGACCGCCTGACCGCCGTCACGCGCGAGAACAGCACCCTCCGCCGCCAGGCCGCCAAGGGCGCCCGG
>JAQTVL010000531.1 GCA_028706835.1 Phycisphaerae bacterium
CCGTTCCGCAGGCCAATGTGGGGACGAAGATCGGGCGCTCCGATGCCGGCTGGCTGGCCGGGGGGCGCTTCGGGTCTCTGTCCCAGGCTGCGGGGCGCGAGGCGACTGGCTTGAACGGCGGCGGGGCGTGTTTGTCGAACGACCAGGCCTCCGCGCCCAGTTCGCCGGCGGCGTCCGCGGCGTTCGCCCGGCTGATCGTCCCGCCGAAGATGGGATACGCCTCGGCGTTCTGCGTCGGTGCGTCCGGGCGGGCGATGTTCGCCTTCGCCCACGCCGCCAGCGTCCCGCCGCCGGTGAACGGGTTGGCGACATCGGCGAAGTCCTTCGCCAATTGCCGGCAGATACGTTCCGCCCGCTCCGGCTGGTCCGCTTGTGCCAGCGCCACTGCCAGCTTGGCCAAAAGCGCCGCGCGGGCAGGCCCGTCCTGCTTCGTCGCTTCCGCCCGGCGCGCCAGCCGGCCCCATAGATCCACCGCCGTCAGCGGCCGGCCGGACTCCAAGGCCAACTCCGCCGCCTCGTCGGCTGCTCGCGGGCCCAGCGTGGCGGCCCAGTACTTCCGCGCCACCGCCGCCATCTTGCCGGGGTCGCGCAACTTCGCCGCCTCGTCGTACGACGTGGTGGCGAACCGGTCGTACTGCCGGCGATAGGCCGCCAGGCCCTCCGCCGGCCAGAGGTCCAGCTCCCGGCTGACCGCCTCGCCGACGGCGACGAACTGGCCCCCGCCGAGGTGCATGAGCTGATCCGGGTTGGCGGCCTGCAACTCGTGGAACGCGATCGCCGCCTCATTCCACGTCTGCGACTTGGCTAACTGGTGGGCGCGTCGAAACTGCCTGAGCGCGTCGGGGCTCTCAGCCACCTGAACGTGTATCGGGTCGCGGTCGCGATCCCATGCGGCGGCGGGTTGCGACGCAGCCGGAGGGCTGCTCTCGTCAGCGGCGGGCGCCGCCGTGATCCAGGCGGTCCCCATGACCGCCAAGATGGCCGTTCTGTAGATGTTCTTCATGCTCTACAAGACGCACAGTTGTTGGCGAGATTGCAGTTACTCGGCGGCCGCGTCCAGGATGGGCTTGAGCTTCTCCCGCTGCTGGTCGGTCAGGTCGAGATTCCGAGCGAACAGGCCCACGGTCATACCGTTGACAGTCGAAGGCATGACCGAGTTCGTGACCGGCTTGGGCGTGTCGGCGGTTGCGAAAGAAAGCCCAGCCACGGCTGTGGCTGGGCTTTCGGTGATCTGTCTCGTGCGATCGAGGCAATCAGGCCGTCCGGCGGCGGCGAATGGCCGCGCCCATCATGGTCAGCCCGCCGATCGCCAGGAACGCCATCGTCGCAGGCTCGGGGACTGGGCTCATCACGATGGCGTGCAGCTTCCCGGTGGTATCGTTAGCCAAGGCAACAATGTCGCCTTTGTCATTGATGCCGCCAGAACTGCAAAAGACGTCCCAGCCGGCGTATTCCGCGGGAAGCAGCGAGTTCAATGACTGCACCGTCCAGACGCCGCCAACCTTGGTCCAAAGAACGGCTGTCTCCGACCCCCACCCGGCGGTAAAGCCAGCCCCAACGACCTGGGTGCCGGCCGGGTTGATGCCCATGCCGGATGCAAAAAGGAGAGGGTACCCCGCGAGGAAAGGAAGATACTCGACGGTGTTCGCAGCGGTGTTATAGACGAAGGCCGGCGAAGGATTGTCGCCATTATCGGAAACTCCGACGATCAATTCGGAGTCGCTGACTCCCAGGGCGTTACCCCTGATCGGAACCCCACTGTCCATCAGTTGCGTGGGGCCGGTCCAACCGGAACCATTGTAGGTCCACTGGGCGGCGTATTGGTTGCCGTCAGTGCCCACTGCCGCCCCGACAATCCGTTTGCTGGAGTTGATCTTGTGGGCCTCGCTCCCCTGCCCGGTTGCCAACTCTCCGAGGTCCGTCATGGCCTCGCCGTTCGGAACCACGAACGCACGGGGGGAACCCGTATTCACGGCCGATAGTCCGACTACGTACCCATCAGCGTTGATTCCATAACCCCAACTTTCCCTGCTCGAAGGCGACCCGGTCGTCTTGAGTGACCCGAGGTCAGTCAGACTATCCGACCCGGCGATGTACAGGAAGGCGCGATTCAGTCCATTGGAGTGGACCGAAGTGCCCGTCACACAGCCAGACGTATTGATGTCGGAACCAGAGGTAGCACCGCCCAGCGTAGGGAGCAGAGGCAGGGCTAACCCGCCGGCGGCGCTCGCCACGAATGCCTTGGTACTACCGTCCGACTTCAGCGTGACGTAGCCGGTGAACTGACCGCTGGCATTGATGGTAGCTGTGCTCACATCGGTGTACGTGGTGCCGTCCGCCGTAATCACGTCGGTTACGGTGTATGTCCCCGCCTGACTCGGACCCGCGGTCAGCATCACCGTGGCCATGGCCACTGCAACTACGACACTGATTTGAATCCTCATACGCTTCTCCAATCAGCACGATCCATCCCGTAATCCCCCATGGTGAACGGTCTCTCATGACGCGGGCTACGTCGCCCGCACAACCGCCACAAACACCACGGTGTCACACTCTATTCATAGAAGCAGGCCGGCTGAAACGCCCGTTCCAGAACCACCTTCCAGCCTCTCCTTTGGCCTTCTGTCGTTTTGTTTGCCCGATAGGTCCTTTCACCACCAAGGATACCGCTCACAGTTATTTCCATCCGATTCGTTCTTGTCGCTCAGGCAACGCGCCGGCGGCGGATCGCGCCAGCCGCCATTGCCAGCCCGCCAATCGCCAGGAACGCCATCGTCGCCGGCTCGGGGACCTGGAAGAACGTAACCTCGGTCAAACCAACAAAACCGTTTCCAGACCCCTCGAAACTGGAGTTGACGTCGAACTTTATCCATCGCGTCGTTATCGTCTCCGGCAGCACCCACCGGAAGCCGGTGTAGGACGCCAACCCGGTGCCTCGGACGCCGCCGTTGGCCGGGATGGTTATCCCGCCGTTGGGACCGATCGTGCCGTCGGTGGGCAACGTCGACCAGTTCACGTCGGACAGTTTCTTGAACCAATTGGTTCCGTCGGAGGACGTCCAAAGGTTCAGGGTCTTCACGCCGCGGGAGGTTGATGCGCCAGGTTCATTTTCGTTCCAGACCTGAATTTCCTTGACCGCGCAGACCGTGCCCAGATTCCACGCAATCCACTGATTGTCAATGGTCTGATTGGCGCTCATCCACCTATAGGCGGCAACGTACGAGGTCGTGCCGGGAGGGGAATATGAAGGGCCGTCAAGCGCGTTACCGGTTGGCCCGCTCGGAAAGGCGCCTGGCATCAAGTACCAATCGGACACCCTTCCTGGCCTTGTATAGTAGTAATTGGCGCCCGAATAGGCGCTCGACGCGGTGACATTCGTGTCTGCCAGCGACCTCAAGTCGATGGGGATGAGGTCCGCACGGAGCGGCCCGGCCGAGGCAAGGGACAACGCGCAAACCACCAATGCCGGCACTACCCGATTTCGCCACAAAGCGTTCATGCATTCCTCTCCTGCCCTTGGCCGCCCCGCTCTTCACTCGAGCGGCAAGGGAGTTTGTTCCCGCAGGCCTTGCCGGGCCTGCAAACAGTCTGCTACCGGCCGCTC
>JAQTVL010000034.1 GCA_028706835.1 Phycisphaerae bacterium
GGCGTAGGGGGCGTTGGACAGGGTGCTCATGGCTTCACCGACTTCGTGTTACCTCAACTTCACAATCGCCAGGGCGAGGGCCGCCAGGATGGCGCCGATCAGCCAGAATCGCGTCACGGTCTGCGTCTCGGTCCACCCGCCGAGGTGGAAATGGTAATGGATCGGCGCACAGCGGAATATCCGCTTGCCGCCGGTGAATTTGAAGTAGCCAACCTGCATCATCACCGACACCGCTTCCATCACGAACACGCCGCCGATGATCAGCAGCATGAACTCCTGGCGGATGATGACGGCCACGTAGCCGATCGCGCCGCCCAGCGGCAACGAGCCGGTGTCGCCCATGAACACCTGGGCCGGAAAGCAATTGAACCACAGGAACCCGACGCAGGCGCCCAGGATGGCGGCGCAGAAGATGGCCAGTTCGTCGGCGGTCGGAATGTACGGCATGCGCAGGTAGTACGCCACGGTCCTGCCGTTCACCATCATGTCCGTGCCGGCGATCAGGGCAAGCACCATGAACGCGAATGCGGCGATGGCCATGCACCCGCTGGACAGGCCGTCCATGCCGTCGGTCAGATTCACGGCATTGCTCGTGCCGGTCATGACGACGACGGTGAGGATCGCGAACCACGCGACATTCAGGTATATCTCGCCGCTGTAGAACGGCAGCGTCAACTGGTGCGTCACCGGATTGCGCTGCCCGTAGGCGTAGGCGAACGTGGCGATGATCACGCCAAGGGCGATCTGGAACACCAGCTTTTCCCACCCGAAAAGCCACTGGCGGCTCCGGGAATCCTTGCGGGTCAGTTTCAGCCAGTCGTCGTGGGCGCCGAGCACGGCCAGCCAGATGGTCGTGAAGATCGCCATCACGATGTAGAAGTTCTTGATGTTGGCCCAAAGCAGCGTGCTGATCACGATGGCCAGCACGATGATGACCCCGCCCATCGTCGGGGTGTCCGTCTTCCGCTGAAGCGAGGCATTCAGGTCCGGCCGGAAGATGTCCGGGCGATCGCCGATCTTCCAGGCTTTGAGGATGCGGATGAACTTCGGCCCCATCCAGATCGTCAGCACGAACGCGGTGAGCAGGGCGATTGTCGCCCGGAATATCACGTTCTCCCAGGCGTAGAAGCCGAGCCTCTTCACCAGGTCCGGCCGCAGCTTGAACAGGAGGTAAATCATGCTACTTCTGCCCCCCCGCCCGTTGGAGCCGCTCGATCACTCGCTCCATCGCCATGCCCCGACTGCCCTTGAGCAGCACGACGTCGCCTGGGGCCAACAGCCCCGCGACCGACTCCAGCAGCGACTCGGTGCTGTCGAACTGCGTCGCAGCCGAGGTCGCCAGCCCCGCCTTGCACGCGCCCCGCACGACTGCGTAGGCGAATTGCCCGACAGCGATCAGCCGGGCGACGCCGGCCTTGGCCGCGTGCTCGCCGATCGCCGCGTGAAACGCCTCGCTGGCGGGGCCCTGTTCCAGCATGTCGCCACAGATGAAGACCTTTCGGCCCCGCTTCGGCAAGATTTCCTTGAACACGTCCAACGCGGCCCGCATCGACTCGGGATTCGCGTTGTAGGCATCGTTGATGAACTGGATCGAGCCCACCTTGACCGGCTGAAGCCGCATCGGCGGCGGCACGAAATCGCTCAGTCGGCCGGCCGCCTCCGCCACGCTCAACCCCATCCGCCGGCCGACCGCGATCGCGGCCAGCGCGTTGCTCGCGTTGTGCCGCCCGAGAACAGGCAGCGTCACGCGGTCGGCGCCGTTGACCGTGAACGTCACGCTGTCAGGCGTGGTGACCACATCGCTCATCACCAGATCGGCACCGGCGTCGGTGCCGAAGCGAATCAGGTTGGCCGGGTAGTTCTTCACCGCCGCCTGGAGCGGCGGAGGGCAGCAGTTGATGATGCCCACGCCGCCCGGCGCCAACTGCCCCAGCAGCGACGCCTTCTCCGCCGCCACGCCGTCAAGGGACTTCAGTTTCTCCAGGTGCGTCTCGCTGACGCTGACGATCACGCCGATGTCAGGCCGGCAGATCGCCCCCAACCCCGCGATCTCGCCCGGCGCGTTCGAGCCGACTTCGCACACCACCACGTCGTGGCTGGCGTCAGCCGACAGCAACGTCAGCGGCAGGCCAATGTTGTTGTTGTAGCTCTTGGGCGAGGCAACCAGCCGGCGGTCCCGGCTGAGCATGTGCTCGACCATGTTCT
The DNA here is from genome assembly GCA_028706835.1 of Phycisphaerae bacterium. GTDB lineage: Bacteria > Planctomycetota > Phycisphaerae > JAJVII01 > JAJVII01 > STB-87. The sequence goes on from JAQTVL010000034.1 coordinate 2,206, forward strand.
TGGTGGTGGTCTTGCCATTGGAGCCGGTGATGGCAATCACGGTCGCGGGCAGGCGGCCGCGATACCACGCCGCCAGTTTGCCCAAGGCCGACACCGTGTCGCTAACAACGATCAGCCCGACCGGCCTGCCGTTGGCAACCGTCGGCAGCTCCATGGGTTGGCTGACGATCGCGCCCGTCGCCCCGCCAGCCAGCGCCGTTGCGACGAACCGGTGGCCGTCGAAGTTGGCGCCTTTGATCGCAACGAACAGGTCGCCCCCCTGCACCGCCCGGCTGTCGGTCGACACCCGGCCGACCGTCTGATGCGCGAACTCCGGCGGCCCGAGCACTCGCCCGCCGACGGCCTCCGCCACCTGATCGATGCCGATGAGATTCATGCTACGCCAATCGTTTCGCCAGCACTTCCGCCGCCACTTCCCGGTCGTCGAAGTGCTTCCTTTCCTTGCCGATGATCTGGTACGTCTCGTGACCCTTGCCCGCGATGAGCACCGCGTCGCCCGGGGCCGCCCGCTTGAGCGCCAGTTCGATCGCCACCCGCCGGTTGGCCTGCCGCGATGCCTTCGCCGAGCCGTCGACGGAGAAGCCCGCCATGATCTCGTCGATGATCGCCTCCGGCTGCTCCGTTCGCGGATTGTCGCTCGTAACGATCACCACGTCCGCCCACCGCTCCGCCACTGCCGCCATCCGGGGCCGCTTGGTCCGGTCGCGGTCGCCGCCGCAGCCGAACACGCAAATCAGCTTGTGGGCGCCCACCATCGGCCTCAAGGCCGACAGCACGTTGTCCAGTGCATCATCGGTATGGGCGTAATCGACGAGGACTGTCACCGCCGGCTGCGCCCCGCCGGGCAACAGCACCGGCTCGAGCCGGCCGGGCACCTGCGGGGCCGATTCCAGACCCGCAACGATTGTCTCCAGCGGCACGCCCAGACGCAACATGGCCGCAGCCGCAGCCAGGCTATTCGACACATTGTGCCGGCCGATCAGCGGCAGTTGGACCGGGACAGGCTCGTGGCCGGGCGTAAGCAGGTTGATGCGCGACCCGCCCGTGTTGATCTGCACGATCTGGGCCGATACGTCGGCGGCGCCCGACAGGCCAAACCACGTGACCGCCGCCTTCGTCCGTCGGGCGATCTGTTCGCCGGCAGACGTATCGCGATTGACGATCGCCGCCGCGTCCGGGCGAAGGCTCTCGAACAGCCGGGCCTTCGCGTTGAGGTAGTGCTCGACCGTCGGGTGGTAGTCGCGGTGGTCGCCGGCAAGGTTCGTAAACACCGCAGCCGAGAAATCAATGCCGGCCACGCGGTCCTGGTCCAAGGCGTGGCTGGACACTTCCATCACCACGTCGCGAATGCCGTCGGCTCGCATGGCCGCGAACATCTCCGCCAGTTCGGGAGCGCCCGGCGTGGTGACGTGACTGCCCAGTTCCACGGTCTTGCCCGGGCCGAGGCGATATGCAATCGTGCCGAGCACGCCCGGCGTCCGCCCAGCCGCCTTGAAGATCGACTCCAGCAGATACGTGATGGTGGTCTTGCCCTTGGTGCCGGTCACGCCGACGACCGTCATCCCCCGGCTGGGGTCGCCGAGGCAGCGGTGGGCGAGCCAGCCGATGGCCTTGCGCGTGTCCGCCAGCACGACTTGCGGGACGGGTGCGTCGTTGAGGGGCGTTTGAACGATGATCGCAGCCGCGCCGGCGGCGATGGCGGCCGGCACGAACTTATGCCCGTCGGCGTCATGCCCGACAATCGCGCAGAATGCGTCGCCGCGCTGCACCTGCCGCGAGTCAGAGACGACCCGCCGGACCTCCAGCCGCTCCGTCGGCCTGCGGATCACCGTGGTGATCGCATCCACTCCCTTGATCAGTTCGTCCAGTCGCATCCGTGCTCCAATTCAGTGGTCAGTGGTCAGTGGTCAGAAAGAATATCGCTGTTTCTTGCTGACCGCTGACCACTGACTACTGACCACTGCCTCTGGCGTTCAGAAACGTCAGCGTGTCCTCGACGATCTGCTTGGCAGGCGGAGCCGCCACCGTGCCGCCATAGTAGCCGATGCTCTTCTTCGGCTTGCGGATCGAGACGATCACCGCGATCCGCGGAGCCGCCACCGGCGCCCCGCAGATGAAACTGCTGGTGTATTCGCCGGTGTCATGGCCCCGCTCGAAGATCTGGGCGGTGCCCGTTTTGCCGAAGATCGCCACCTTGTCGCTCTTGGCCTTCTGGCCCGTGCCCTTCGTAACCACCTCGGCCATGATGTCGATCATCGTCTTGCAGGTCGACTCCTGGAGAATCCGCCGGGCCTTCGGCACCGAGTAGTCCTCGACCACCCGCGCCGCCCCGCCGGACATCACCGCCGAGTCGTCCACCACCGCCCGCACCAGCCGCGGCGTCAGCAGGTAGCCGCCGTTGCAGATCGCGGAGAACGCCCGCACCATTTGCAGCGGCGTCACGCTGATTTCCTGGCCGAACGAGATCGAAATGTTCGTATAGCCGTCTTGCCACTTGGCCAGCGGCTTGAGCTTGCCTTCGCTCTCGACCGTGTTCAATTCGACGCCGGTCTTCTGGCCGAGCCCGAAATCGCACAGGTTCTTGTACATCAGGTCCTTGCCCATCTTCATGCCGATCCTGCTCATCCCGATATTGCTGGACTTGACCAGGATCAGCCGGACCGTCAACTGGCCGTAGCCGTGAACGTCGTGAACGACGCGTTTGCCGATAGTCATCACCCCGCCGGAACAGTCGAAGGTGTCGGTCTCGCGGACGACGTGCTTGTCGATCGCGCCGGCCATGTTGACCCACTTGAAGATCGACCCCGGCTCGAACGGGTCGGTCAGCGCCCGATTGCGGCGCCGGGCCTCGTCGGCCTCTCGCACGTATGGGGCGTCCTTCTCCGGCGGGTTGTCTTTGCGGAGCGAGATCATCGGCACGTTGGCCATCGCCCAGATCGCGCCGGTGCGAACGTCCATGACGACGGCGGTGCCGCTCTCCGCCTGGTATTTCTTCACCGTGTCCAGCAGGACCTGCTCGACGTTCGACTGGATCACAGCGTTCAGATTGAGCACCAGCGTCAGCCCGTCCAGGGGCGGATCATACTCCTTTTCGGTCGACCAGAGCGGCTGGCCCCGGCCGGTGCGGATGAACCACTTGGCCCCGTCGATGCCCCGCAGCCACTTGTCAAACCGGAGTTCCAGGCCCTCGGTCGCCTGGCCGCCTTTGTCGAGGAACCCGATCTGGTGCGCCGCCAATCGCCCAGCCGGATAGTCTCGCTTCAGTTCGGCGATGATCGCCAAGCCGGGGTAGCGCTTGTCGTACTTGTGGACTGGATCGCGTTCAGCCATCAGCTTGCGGATCGCGGCCGACTGCGCCGGTTCCATCCAACGCATGCTGTCGATCCAGACGCACCGCGGGTTGGGGGTCCTCTTCTTCTTGGCCGACGGATCGGGGCTGGCCTCCACCGCATCCTCGGGAACAGCCTCGCCCTCATCGCCGGCGGCCTGTTTGGCGGCGGCCTCGGCAGCCTGCCTCGCGGCCACCGCCGCGGCCTCGTTCACCTTGGTCAGCAGCGTGCCCCGCTCCGAGGGCCCCATGTTCAGGATCGTCGCCAGCCGATCGACCAGTTCGCGGCGGGCGGTCTCGTCCTGCATCGGCTTGGCGTCGATGTAAACGGAATCGACCAGGTAACTGGCCGCCAGAACCGTGTTTCGCCCGGGGTTGATCGGATTGGAGTCCACGATCCAGCCGCGGCGTGCCAGGTACGGCACGCTGCTGGTCTGCTGTTTGCGAGCCGCCTCCCGCAGGTCGGCTGAACGATGCTTCTCCAGCCAGATCAGTCGATACGCGCACCCGATCAGCATCGCCGTCGCCAGGAACGCCAGCGCCTGCCCGAGGGTCATCGGCCGGGCCGGGCGGACCAGGTTTTGCGGGCGATCAGTCATCGACATTCCCATGGTCCGCGCTATCCACCGGGGCGGCTTCGCGCTCGGAGTCATCGACCGGCTCCGGCGGGCCCGGCGGGCCGAGCGACGGCGGGACCACGCCGGTCGACGTCTTGACCCACTGGCGAATCAGCGCCGGGTCGGACATGCGTGCGATTTCAGCCCGCTGGCGGACAATCTCGCGGCGAAGCCGCCACTGGTCCGCATGCAGGCGATTGACGTGATACGCGGTCCGCACCGCCGCGACGCGGAAATACACGATCGTCAGCGCGCTGGCTGTCAAAAACACGAGGATCATGAACAGTCGGAAGGGCCTCACGGCAATTGCTCTACTTCCGGGCGGTAGCGGAAAAGAAGAATTCAGAAGTCAGAATTCAGAATCACAACCGCATTCCCGCTCATTCTGATTTCTGAATTCTGACTTCTGAATTCTGCGTCTTCCGCTCAGTTCGACGTCGCAACCCTCGGCTCGGGGATCTTGATCGTCATGCCGACCGCGAGGGAGTCCGGACTCGAAATCACGTCTTTGTTCGCCTCGAACAACGCACGCCACTGGCCCCGCCCGCCCATCTGGGCCGCGGCAATCGACGACAGCGTGTCCCCATCCTTGACCTGGTAGGCCTTCATGGCCGCCGTGCCCGGGCCCGGACGGACCGGCACGAGCAGCGGAGCTGGGCCGGCCGGCGCCGGTCGCCGCTCGGTGCCTGGAATGCCTGTGTCGAGTGGATTGATCGGCCCGCTCGGGGGGACCAGCACCGGCGACACACCACCGGCGGATCCGCTCGGCGGCGTCATCGGCGCCAACGGTGAGATCGGGGGCAGCGAGCGCGAACGCGAACCGCCGTCCGTCGAGGGAGGGACGATGATCAGCCCCGGCCCGATCGGCGAGGGCGTGACCGGCGCCGGGGTCAGGGCCGGCGCGGGGGACACAGGCGCGGGCGCCAGCGCAGGCGTAGCGCCACGGGCCACCACTGTGGGCGGCGGGGCAATGGGGGCGGACGCCTCCGCCGGCGGAATTCTCAGTTCCATCCCCTCGCGAATCTTGTGCGGATCGGTCACCTTGTCCTTGTTGGCTGCCAGGATCAGGTCCGTCCGCTTGCACGTCGTGTAATGCTTCGTGGAGATCGAACTGAGCGTCTCGCCGGCGGCGACCTTGTGAATCTTCCAGCCAGCCGGCAGCGGCGCGCCCGGAGTCGGCGCCGGGGGCGTGACCGACGGCGGGACGACCGGCCCCGGCGTGACAACCGCGGGTCCAACCGGCCTCACGCCAGCGTCCGCAACCGGCGATCGCCCGGCGCCGTCATGGGCGGGCGCGACAGGTCCGACCATCGAATCGTGTGACGCAACCGCGGGGCCAGGCGTAACCGACGCAATCGGCGCGGGGCCGGCGATCGGATCGTCGGTTACGACGCGATCGGTGTGAGACGGGCTCGGCAAAACGCGGGTGTCGGCGCCGCCGCGCCGCCCGGTCAGGTCGGCGGACGCAACGCGAGCGCGCGGCGTCGGCGCGGGCGAAGTCTGGACCTTGGGCGGCACATACTGCGCGAGGTCGCGGCGAGGCGTTTCGCCCACCTGCCGCGAGAGCAGCATGCCGATGCCGATGATGAAGACCAGGCCGATCAGTAATCCAACTTTAGTGTTCGGCGTCACCGCGAACTCCTTTTCGGGTCCGGTCGCCTGCGGGACTCATGAGTCGCCAGCCGAGCAGTGGTCAGGGACACCCGTTTGCCCCGAGAACGCCTGGCTGACTCCTCCGGCGGCGGACCGGATTGCGTGGACCACAAAATGCTGTGGGTTGGGAACAATCTGCCCCAGATTTTGTGATCCGCCGGAACACGTTTACTACATCCGGCAATTATACAATCCTGCCCGCTGCACGCAATTTTTACTCTGACCACTGACCACTGATCACTGACCACATCTTCGTGCCACCCGCAGTTTCGCGCTGCGACTGCGGGGGTTGAAAGCGAACTCCGACTCCTCGGCCTGTATCGGCTTTTTCGTGAGAATCTGATAAGTCCCAGCCGCGGATTCCGACGCGAACGACTGTTTCACGCGGCGATCCTCCAGGCTGTGAAAACTGATCACGCCAAATCGCCCCCCAGCCGCCAGTACGCCTGGGGCCAGTTCCAGCAGGCGATCCAGGTTCTCCAGTTCTTCGTTGACCGCAATTCGCAAGGCCATGAACGTCCGCGTCGCCGGGTGAATCTTGCTCTTGCGAGACGTCGGATCGACGTGCAGCGAGGCGCAGACGATGGCAACCAACTCCTCCGTGGTATCGATCCGGGCATCCACGCGGCGACGGCAGATCGCTCGGGCGATCTTCCGGCTGAACACCTCGCCGCCGAGTTCGAACAACAGGTTGGCCAGCGGCGTCTCGGGCATCCGGTTCACGATGTCAGCAGCCGTCCGCTCCAGTCGCGGGTCCAGCCGCATGTCCAACGGGCCAGCCGCCTGGAAGCTGAACCCGCGGGCCGGATCGTCGAGCTGAGTGGACGCCATGCCGAGGTCAGCCAGGATGACGTTGACCCGCGGCGTACCAGTTTCCTGGAGCACCTCGGGCAGTTGAGCGAAGTTGGCGTGGAACAGCCGAGATTTCAGGTCCCCGCCCAATGCGGCGAGGTTCTCCTTGGCGCGGGCGAGGTTGGCTGGGTCGACGTCCAAGCCGATCAGCAGGCCCGTCGGCCCGACCGCCTGGAGCATCCGCGAGGCATGACCGGCCAGGCCCAGCGTCGCATCGACGACGATCTCGCCCGGCTGCGGCGCCAGCAGCGAGAGCACCTGGTCGATCAGGACTGGCAGATGATCGGCGGCCATGTCAGCCCCCGAAGGAAAGACCCAAAGGACTGCGTGGAAAAGCCCAGGGATGGCGATCCCTGGGCTTTAGACTGCAACGACACGACTCGCGTCAAAACCAGGTCGGGCTCGCGTCCGTGCGGGTCCGACCCTTCATACTGGCACCTCGTCGTTCGAGCGAGCGATCCGTCACCGCCGGAACGACGCCAGCCGTTTTCCGTCGGAGGCGACGCCCGGTATCGTCGTCGACCCCGCCGGAGTAAAACGCGATGCAAAGGCAAAGAAAAAGCCCTCAGCCGTCGATCCGCCGCGACATCCTTGTCGGCGGCGATAATCGCAACCTGTAGATCCGCCCGAAATCGGCGGCTGGGGGCCTGCTGCTGAACCAGCCATCCTTGGCTGATTACGAGTAACTGCCGGTGACTCGTCCGCATCCGTGCCGAGTTGCCACCCGTTCCAGCCGGTCGTCCGTGACCGGCCTGCCCCGCACGCGGCGGGGCGTTCGCGCGACGCAAGGCCGCCACGGTCGATTCTTGGCCTTGCGCCGATTGATATCTGTTCAGTTGCGAAAGAGCGGCTTCACGAACTCAATCCACTTCAATCCCCGCCTGACGCGCCTTGCGGAACGACTCGTCGAAGTTCGCCCGCTGCTGCTCCGCCAGCCAGGCCGCCCGGTCGTTCACTTCCACATATCGGCCCATGCCGACGAGCGTGACGTCCTTGCCGAGCTTCGCCCGCAACAGCAACTTCTCCGGCAACACCACCCGGCCCTGCTTATCCGGCTCGATCACCTGCGATCGGCTGAACAACGCCCGCACAAAATCGAGTTGCTCATCCTTGGGCAGCAGGGTCGGCCTGATCTTGGCCACCTCGCGAGCAAACTCGTCTTCGGGCATCAGCCAGAGCCGGTCTTGCAGGTGCAGGATCGCATACCATCGCGAGCCGGCGTTGCCACGATCGAGTTCGCGCCTAAAGTCGGCAGGGACCATCAGCCGATTCTTAGCGTCGAGGGTGCACTCGTATTCGCCGACAAGCAGACTCACGGGCGCCTCGCAGACGTGTTCTCGGAACCGACTCTCGATCGCACCCAGGCATCCTTGCCCCGCGACGTGCATCCTACGTGGGAAAATCTACCATTTCCTCCCACAATGGCCAACGAAAATTCAGTTTTTTTCCGCGTCTGGTCTGTGAAATTGGTCAATCAGATGTGCAGCAGATATCGGAAAAACAAGCGTAGAATGCGTCGTTGAAATCGCGACAAAATTGAAGTGGCCGTCAATTGCCAAGCCAGCCAAGGCTTTCCACTTTCAACCACTACATATCGCGGCTCACCGCCCTGCCCCACTACCGGCAGCAGTCAGCCCATCCTCTTCCGCCGTGCCGTCCTGCCAATGCCGGAATCGTAGCAGCAACAGCAGCCCCGGTACCGCGATCACCGTGGCGATCACGAAGTACATCGCCCACCCCGTCCGCACGATGATCCACCCCGCCGGCGCCACCGCCAACGTGCCGCCCAGCGCCATCAGGCTGCTCAGCAGCGCGTATTGCGTGGCCGTGAATCGCTTGCTGCACACGCTCATCAGGAACGCCACAAACGCCGCCGTCGCCATCCCCGAGCACAGGTTCTCCACCCCCACCGCCGCGTACATCATCGCGTAGCTCTTGCCGATCCAGGCCAGCAGCGTGAACGAAATCCCCGCGAACGACTGGAGCAGTCCGAACGTCCACAGCGACCGCCGCACGCCGATCGCCGTGATGATGATCCCGCCGATGGCCGACCCCGCGATGCTCGTCACCAGCCCGAGCACATTGGCCCTGCCGAAATCGTTGGCCGTGAATCCGAGGTCCGCGATCAGTTTCGGCATCATGCCCTTGACCATCATCCAGTCGATCTTGAACACCAGGATGAACAGCAGCATCTCGACCGCCCCGCTCCGCCGCAGGAACTCGACGAAGGGCCGGATGATCGCCTCGTCCATCGTCCGTGGCGGGCGGATCGTCAGTTTCGGCTCGGGCGCGAACACCGCCGCGACCACGCCGATCAGCATCGCCCCCGCCATCAGCAGATACGCCAGCCGCCACGAAAAATAGAACGCCAGCATCGGCACGACGGACATCGACACCACCAGCCCCAGCCGGTACCCCAGGATGTACAGCCCCGACCCGGCCCCGACCTCGGTTGCATCGAGCAACTCGGTGCGATACGCATCGACCACGATATCCTGACTGGCGCTGAAGAACGCCGTCCCCAGCGCGATCAGCGCGAGCATCCACGCATCGCCCGGGCCGACGAACGCCATCGCCGCGATGCCGGCCATCAGCGCCACCTGGCTGATGACCATCCACCCACGTCGCCTGCCCATGAACGGCGGCGTGAACCGGTCCATCAGCGGCGACCAGAGGAACTTGAACGAGTATGGAAGCCCGACCAGCGCGAACAGGCTGATCGCCTTGACGTTCACCCCCGACTTGGCCAGCCAGAGCACCAGCGTGCTGGAGGTCAGAGCGTTGGGCAGCCCGCAGGCAAACCCCGTGAGCAGCACGACCGCCATTCGCCAACTGGCGAAGACCTGGAGGATCGCGACCGGTTTGCGCGTCGTCATCATCGCGAGTTATCGCCCGATCACCGCCCGCACTCGGCCATCGTGGTCCGCCAGCAGTTTCTCCGCGCCAGCCGCGTCGACCTTGCGGGCGTGCATCACCAGGGCGACCTTCACCTGGTTGTTCGCGCGGCGTAACAGATCGTGGGCGGCCGGGCGGTCGAGGTTGGTCAGCGACGAAATGATTCGCGTGCCGCGGTCCACCAGCTTCATGTTCACGGCGTTCAGGTCGACCATCAGGTCGCCGTAGGTCTTGCCGAGTTGCACCATCGCCACCGTGCTGATCTGGTTGAGCACCATCTTGGTGGCGGTGCCCGCCTTCAGCCGGGTCGAGCCGGTCACGATCTCCGGCCCGACCAGCGGGCGGATCGTCAGGTCGACGTCCAATGTCGCGTGTTCCGGCGGGACGCAGGTGAGGAAGATGGTCTTCGCGTTGCGGCGACGCGCCTCGGCCAGCGCAGCCGCCACGAACGTCGTCGTGCCGCCGGCGGCGATGCCGACGACCACGTCTTTCTCGCCAACCTTGGCGTCCGCGATCGCCGCCACGCCGACCTCAGCCTTGTCTTCCGCGCCTTCGACGCTGCGGCGCAGGGCGCCGTCGCCGCCGCAGATGACGCCGACGACCATCTCCGGCGGCGTGCGGAACGTCGGCGGGCACTCGCTGGCGTCGAGCACGCCCAGCCGCCCGGACGTGCCGGCCCCGAGGTAGATCAGCCGGCCGCCGCCTTTAAAAGCCGCGACGACGAGTTCGACCGCGCGGACGATATCCGCCCGCTCAGCCGCCACCGCCACCGCCACCTTGGCGTCTTCCGCCTGCATGAGAGCGACCGCCTGCCCGATCGTCATCCGATCGAGGTCCGCCGCCGCGGGGTTCCGTTGCTCCGTTGCGATATGTCCTCTGTCGCGCATGGCCACAGAATACAGCGGCGGGGGAGCAGTGGCTAGTGGCAAGGTAAAAAAGGTTGGCCCGGACCATGAAAACGCGATGACTCTTTTCACCTCTCCCTTTCGAGGGAGAGGTGAGCTAAATCATCACAGCCTGAATTCCGCGCCGGGATCGTCGGGCTCAGGGCGAATTCGACTTCCGATCTTTCCGCCAGAACACCAACCCGATGACCAGCAGGAGGAAACCGATCCCGCCGAGTTGCATTCCGCCGAGCCCGACCGCCATGCGCCAGCGAGCCGAATGCGGAGCGCCGGCAATGACCCCGACGCCAACGACTTCCCCGACAGTCAGGAACACGATCCCGATGATGATCAACATGCGGTGCATGACTGCCCTTTCATCTCGCCCCCAAAAGGGAGAGGTGAACCCAATCATCACGGCCGGTAGACCCCGCCCAGGATCACCGGGCGCTGGGCGCCGGTGGCCCGCAGCACGTTGCCGGACACGTGGTCGATGCGCAGCAGGCCCAGCAGCGCGAAGCTGGCCGCCTCCTTCGCTTTCGGGTGGATGCCGAAACGCTCGATCAGGCGAATCGGCTGGCCGAGCAGTTGCGTCAACGCGGCCATCAGCGTCGGGTTCGTCGAGCCGCCGCCGTAGACGATCACCTCGTCGAACCGCCCGGCCACGAACTGCTTGATCGCGTTGGCGATCGTCGTCGCGGTCAGTTCGGTCAGCGTGGCCATCATGTCCTCCGCCGTCGCGCCGGCGGCCAGCACGTGCCGCAGCCAGCGTTCGACCAGCGGCCTGGAGAAATCCTCCCGGCCGGTCGACTTCGGCGGGCGGCGCTTGAAGTACGGGTGTTCCAGCCAGTCGACCAGGAATTCGGTGAGCACCTGCCCGGCCGCCGCCAGCTTGCCGTCCACGTCGAATTGCAGTCGGCCCTTGGTGACGACCTGGGCGACAACGTCGAGCAGGCAATTGCCCGGGCCGGTGTCGAACGCGAGCACGTCGGCGGGGCCGCCGCCCGCGGGCAGATACGTGATGTTCGCTATGCCGCCGATGTTCAGCACGATCCGGCTGACCTTCCGGTCGGCGAACATCAGCCAATCGGTGATCGGCACGAGCGGCGCCCCCTGCCCTCCGACGGCCATATCGCCGGTGCGGAAGTTGCCGACCGTGATGATCCCGGTCCGCGCGGCGATCACGCCGGGGTCTGCCAGTTGCAGCGTCGAGCCGAACGTCTTCGACTGACCAGGCCGGCCGGGCGGCAGGTGGCAGACGGTCTGGCCGTGGCTGGCGATCAGGTTGACCTTTTCGCGCGGCAGGCGAATCGCATCGATCGCCTCGATCGCGGTGGCGGCAAAGACCTCCGCCAACTCAAAGTTCAGGTCGCACAGCGACTCGACGCTGACGCGGGCCGGGGCCATCGTGTCGAGCACCCGCTTGCGAAGCGCCGGCGGATAAGGCCGCTCGTGGTGGCCGAGCAGTCGATAACGGACCTTCAGCCCCGATCCCGTGACGGCGAGGATCGCGGCGTCCACGCCATCGGCGCTGGTGCCGCTCATCAGCCCGATCGCGACGCGCTCACCGGCGCGAAGGCGGACCGACGGGGCAACACGGGTCTTCTTGACGGTTTTCTTCTTGGACATGGTCGTCTCCCGGAATCGAGGCGGAGGTCCCGCCGCGCTATCCCATCCGCACCGATGTGGTGCAGGACATTCTACCGCTGTCGCGCGGCATTCACCAGCGATTGAAACAGGGCGAGGTGCTCGGGGCTCGTCGGCGCGAGGTCTTCCGGGTGCCACTGGATCGACAGCAGGAACCGGTGGGCCGGGTCCTCCAGCGCCTCGATCACGCCGTCCGGCGCCGTCGCCGAGACGCACAGCCCCGTCCCGACGCGATCGATGCCCTGATGATGCCCGCTGTTGACCGCCAGTTCCGACCGGCCGGAGACGATGCCGGCCAGCAGCGTGCCGGGCTCGACGCGGACGAAATGGGTCTCTCGCCCGCCGGTGTATTGGCTCTGCCTGGCGAAATGATCGATCGCGTTCGGCCGCGGCACGTCGGGCAGGTGCTGGTGCAGCGTGCCGCCGCGAGCCACGTTGAACACCTGATGGCCGAGGCAGATGCCCAGCGCCGGCAGGTTCGCACGGGCGTCGACCCGCGCGAACATCGCGAAGATGAACGGCTCCAGCCGGGCCGCGAGGAGTTCCGTCTTCGCATGCCGCGGCTGGCCGAACCGGGCCGGGTCGATGTCATATCCGCCGCCAAACAGGACGCCGCCAACGCCGTCGAGGAACTGATCCATGGCAGCGGGGTCGGTCAGCGGCGGCATGATGATCGGCAGGCCGCCGGCCAGATCGATCGCGTCGATGTATTCGGCATTCATCCGCGCGTGCGGATGGGCCTTGCCGGCCACGCCGTCGTAGAAGTTCGCAATGATACCGATGATGGGACGAGGCAT
>JAQTVL010000532.1 GCA_028706835.1 Phycisphaerae bacterium
TGCTGCCTTCGGCCGGGCGTCAAGGGCGTCAGCGAGAACATCGAGGTGGTCAGCATCGTGGACCGGTTCCTTGAGCACAGCCGGGTGCTCTATTTCCGCAACGGCGGCAACGAAGAGGTCTACCTGGCCAGCGCCGACTGGATGCCGCGGAACCTCGACCGCCGGGTGGAACTGCTGTTCCCGATCGAGTCGGCGCCGCTGAAGAAACGCCTCCGGTCCGCACTGGACCTGTTCTTCAGCGACACGGCGAAAGGCCGCTGGCTGAAGTCGAGCGGGGCGTATGGCCGCCCGGCGGCCAACCAGCGCGTCACCTCGGCCCAGGCGACATTCATGCAGATGGCGGAGGCTGCGGCGCGGAAGATGGCGGAGCAGACGCCGCGCGACTTCGAGGTCATCAAACCGCCGGACCGGACGGCATAAGATTACGGTGTGCCACGGACGCGATCCCCGAGGAGACAGGGCGTATGCAGATCGGCGGGTACTCCATCCGGCTTCTTGAAGGCGGGCGGTTCTGGCTCGACGGCGGCGGCATGTTCGGCGTCGTGCCGCGGACCATGTGGCAGGAGCGCATCCAGCCGGACGGGCAGAACCGCATCCGGCTGTCTTGCACGTGCGTGCTGGTCGAGGGCCACGGGCGGCGCGTGCTGATCGAGTCCGGCACGGGCGACAAGTGGAACGACAAGGACGCCGGCATCTACGGCATCGAGGACCGCGGCGGCATCCTCGCGTCGCTGCGGGCCGGCGGCATCGACCCGGCGAGCATCAACGCGGTGTTCTGCTCGCACCTGCACTTCGACCACGGCGGCGGGCTGACCACGCTGGGGGCGGACTCCAGGCCGCGGCTGTCGTTCCCCAACGCCCGCGTCTACGTGCAGCGGCGCGAGTGGCAGGACGCGACGGCCAACCTGTCGCACATGCGGACCACGTATCGCCCGGAGAACATCGCCCCGCTGGCGGAGGCGGGCGTGGTCGTGCCGCTCGACGGGGCCGCCGACGTGCTGCCGGGCATTCGCGTCGAGCCGGCGCCCGGGCACACGCTGGGCAGCCAGGCCATCTTCGTCGGCGACGATCAGGGGACGCTCTGCTTCATCGGCGACGTGTTGCCGACGCGGTTCCACCTTCGGCCTTACTGGACGATGGCCTACGACGTCCAGCCGATGACGGTGAACGAGACGCGGGCGAAGCTTGTCGCGCGGGCGATCGCGGGCCAGTGGGTCGTCGTGCTGCCGCACGACCCGCTGGGGCACGCCGGGCGGGTTCGCCAGGACGAGAAAGGCCGCTGGGCGTGGGAGGCGGTGGGGGAGTAGGTCGGCTCTCTCTGTAAAAGGTTGCTGCTGCGATAGTTGCGGATAATTCATCCGCCCCGGCTAACCTTTCGGGGCCCAGGATGTCCAACATACAGCAGCGGGACGAAACAAGAAATCCGGGACCTGTTCATCACCCGCGGCTGCGATGTGACGCAGCAGGGGCCCCGGGAGTTAAGGAGGACGAGTCATGACACGTTGGCTGGCGATTCTTGGTGCAGTGACGGCAATGACGTTGTGGGTCGGGCAGAGCACGGCGCAGGCGCAGGATCATCGTGATCGCGGCGGCCGAGGCGGCTGGAGCGTTGGCGGCGGTTATTCCGGCGGCGGCTACTACGGTCGCGACCGGGATGGGGACCGTGGCCATCGCGATTGGGATCGCGACCGGCACTATACGCCGCCGACCCGGTATTACTACCCGCCGGCTCGCTACTACTACCCGACTCCGAGCTACTACTACCCGGCGCCGAGCTACTACTACCCCGCGCCTAGCTATTACTATCCGGCCCCGAGCTACTACTACTCGCCGGGCTTCTCGTTCAGCATCGGCGGTTGCTGGTAGGGGCGGGCCCAGCGATCCAAGTTGAGGCGATTCATCCCGCCTCGCCTCCCGCCGTGGGGAGGCGAGGCGGCTGCATGTACGGGTGAAATCGGGGCGCGAACCTTCGGTCCTGCGGCTTAGCCCTCTCCTTTTGGGAGAGGGTGCCGCTCTAGCGGCTAGTGAGTGCGTTCGGCGCCTATCGCGTGATGAACCGATGCATGCGGAGCCCGGAAATGGGTCGTGACCGATTTTCCGCCTTGACCAATCCCCGGCTACTTCGCCGTCGTCCACCCACGCGTCTCAATCGAGTGTCGCCCGGCCGGATTTCAGGGCTTTCGGAAGAGGTACATGGCCCAGCCCAGGCAGTTACGGCCCCAGCGGAGATACGCGTCGCGACTCTTGCGGGTGCTACGGAGCAGAGCCTCCACGTCGGGATCGTCTGGGTGGTCGGCTGCATAGCGCTCCGCGGCCTGCCATTGGAGCCCCTCGTAGCGGTCCCAATCGTCCGGGTTGGCCACCAGCGTATAGAGGAGAGCGAGGCCCACGTCCTGGCCAATGGTCACGTTCCCGGCATGGGAGCCGCACAGGTTGGGGTCATTGCCCGTGAGCTTCAGGTATTCCGGGTCCGGGTCGGTCATCCAGAAAGGCTCGCCTACGACCACCAGGCCGCCGGGACGGGTCATCTTCGTCAGGGCCTCCAACGTGCCCCTGTGATTCTGGTACACCCAGGAGCCACCGATGCAAGAGGCCAGGTCCAGACTCTCTGGCGCGTTCGGCTCATACTTGCCGCCGTCCGCGTGGAGCAACTCAATGCATTCGGTCAGGCCCCGGGTTTCCACGTTCTTGCGGGCCGCCTTGATGGTGTAGGGTGAAAGGTCGATGCCTGTGGCCATCACGCCGTACGCCTCGGCTACGAGGCAGAGGAACTCTGCTTTTCCGCAGGCCACATCCAAGACACGACCGCCCTCCGGCAGCCGCAGGAGACCAACGAACTCCTGAGTCTTCTCCCGGCTCAAGGGGTTCATGACCGTGTGGTCAGTATGGGTGATGCCATAGTACTTCCACATGTCCATTCCCAGGTCCATAGTGGGACCCTTTCTATCCGTTCCGGCTTAAGAAATAGGGGACCGTTGCCTATCTTATTCCTTCCGCGCTCCTCTTGGCCGACCGACCGGGGGCGCACGACCCATTTTCTGGCCCGTCTTTTCAGCCCCTTTCCGTTTCCTAGAACGGAAAGAGTTGCTGTTGCGGCGGGATGCCGCAGCCGCGGCAGGTGCCGTCCCAGCAGTAGGTGCACAGGTCGTCTTTCGGCAGGCCGATCGCCTCCACCAGGTCCTCCAGACGCTGATACTTCAGCGACGTGAGGTTCAGCCGCAGCCGGACGCGCTCGACCATCTCCTGGTGCTTGGCGCTGTCGGGGTTGGAGTATTCCGCCAGGTCGACCTCGCGGTCGCCCTCCAGTTCGCGGATCGCCGTCCGCGCCGCCAGGTCCAGTTCCGATCGGCTGCGGGAGAAGTTCAGGAACCGGCAGCCGAACACCAGCGGCGGGCACGCCGGCCGCATGTGTACCTCGCGGGCGCCGTAATCGAACAGCCGCTGAATCGTGTCCTTCAACTGCGTGCCGCGAACGATCGAGTCTTCGCAGAACAGCAGCCGCCGGCCTCGAATGATCTCCGGCACGGGGATCAGCTTCATCCGGGCCACCAGGTCGCGAACGTTCTGGTTCTGCGGCATGAAACTGCGCGG
>JAQTVL010000533.1 GCA_028706835.1 Phycisphaerae bacterium
CCGCAGCCAGACGCTGCCTCTGCGAATCGTTCAATCGGATGCGTTTTTGGCCGAGTTTCTCCCGCAAAATGCGGTTCTCCTCCTTGAGATACTCGATAGCCTCTTGCTCCTGGCGGTTCATCCAGCCGGCAATGGCCAACACGATGAATCTGTGGATGGGTTTGAGCATAGTGCGGCAGATTGTAGCCGGTGGCAGAAGAAGAGCAAGTGGCTCGCCGAACCGGATTTGGTTTACCCTGATCGTCCTCAGCCGTCATTGTCCGTCTCGACGTCCTTGCCCACCTTCCTCGCCCATACGCCGTCGCCCCACAACAACGCGAGTGGCTCCACAAGGCGTAAAAAGAAAGGCGTAAAACATAGTTGACTTCGAGGTTAAGGGAGGGCAGAATACTGAAACAGTGCCAAGGCAGTCGCTATTGGTATGCGCGTAACCCCAATGACTGTGAGGCGTTATGGCGGATATGATGCAATCAGAATTGAGAGAGATGCGGCTCCTACGCCGCGGCAAAGTCCGGGACGTTTACGATCTCGGCGAGAATCTGCTGTTCGTCGCCACGGACCGGTTATCCGCCTTCGACTGCGTGATGCGAACGCCGATTCCTGAGAAGGGAAGAGTGCTCACCGCCCTCTCCGCATTTTGGTTTCCTCGCATCGCGCACCTCTCGCCCCACCATTTTCTTACCACCGACGTACCCCATGAGGCAGTAGTACTGGGCCACGAGTCCGTCCTAAGAGGCAGGTCCATGGTTGTCCGGCGGGCTGAGGTCCTGCCGATAGAGTTTGTGATCCGCGGATACCTCTTCGGCTCGGCCTACCACGAATACGTGCAGCGTGGAACGGCTTGCGGCGTTCCACTCCCCAAGGGCCTCCGTCTAGCCCAGAAGCTACCATCACCGATACTGACCCCTGCCACGAAGAGCCATGACGGACACGATATTAATATCTCGCACAAAGAAGCTATTCGCGCGGTTGGTGAGACCGCGTTTCGGGAAGCTGAGCAACGAGCCTTGCAGATATACTCAATGGCCTCTGAGTTCCTGGAGAGTCGTGCTATTCTGCTCGCCGATACCAAGTTCGAGTTTGGTGTTGCCAATAAGCAGCTATGCGTCGTGGATGAGATCCTGACCCCTGACTCGTCACGGTTCTGGGATGCGGCGTCGTACGCACCCGGCAAGAATCCGGAGAGTTTTGACAAGCAGTTTGTTCGCGATTACCTGCTGCAATCGGGATGGAACAAGGAGCCGCCACCACCAGAACTGCCTCCAGATATCGTTGCCAGAACTAGCGACCGATACTTAGAAGCGCTTCGCCGTATTGTTGTGGAGACCGCCTGACTCACCCCGATATCCCAAAGTGGAGTACTACACATGAGTAGCGACACGTCGCTTCCGGACGCACGCCTGCGAGATCTTCTGGCCAGGGTGGTCGCCGAAAAGACGTACTACCCGCGATTGGACCCTAGCGATCCCGAGGGACCTCTCCTGCGGAGACTAGCAGCTCTGGGTCTGATTAGATGGTGTCCCTACCCGGACGAGTTCTACATACCAGTCGTGCAATCTTCGCCTTATCAGCGAGCTGGGTAGCTATCGATGTTAATGATCCTAACGTCCGCGCCAACCGCCGTCGCTTCTCACCGGTATTCCCGACAACAAGCAGTCGGTCTGACTAGCTTCACGCTTTGACCATGCGACCTCACACGCCGTCAGCGCATTCGCGAGGCCGCATCCAAGCTTCTGCGGATCCTCGATAGCCGAATCGTTGTTGTCACGGGCGCTTCAAAACGGTTCTTCCGCAAAGTGTGTGAGCGGGCGTGTTATTCTCGCCCACACCGACCACCGACCTTGCCGGTTAGACACGAATTCAATCAGCCACAGCAGCGTCCGACGTGCCAGTCTTCAGTGGCAGACAGCGGCGAAACATCTTGGCCCAGGCGGTGGCCAACGGGACGACAGTTGATCTAGCCACCGGACTCTCGGCCATGTCGAACACCTATAGTGACCTTGTACCCGTCCGGACCGCTGCCCGCACGCTGGCCAGATTGCCGGCCTCCGAGGTGGCGACCAGTTCCCACAGTCACTCCGCCTTGGTCGCTCTCGATCCTGGTGCAGGCCACGCCCTTAGGATCGGGCCGATTTCTATGGCGGACTCCCGTTCTGCGGAGGTCGATGTCAGGGGGCGCCCAAAACCTACCACCGCGGGGCGCTTGAAAACCTACCACCAAGGGGGCTCCGAACCGACCACCTGAGGAGTCAGCGGTTGGACCATGTAGGCTCTCCGGTCCGCAATGGCGCGGGACCGGAGGGCAGCGTGCGTGGCCAATCGACTCAAGATGGTGGCCGTCCAAACAATCGTGTCGTTGCTGGTGGCGAGTTGGCCGCAACGGAAGATCGCCCGCGAACTGGGCATAAGCCGAGATGCGGTCCGCCATTACGCCAGGCTGCTCAAGCTCGGCCAGTTGTCGGTGGTCCTGCCGCCGGGCTGGCCGGGGCCGTCGAGCGCTCCATCGGCTGAGGCATCCGGCAGTTCGTTGCCGGATGATCCGGCCGCCCCGCTATCGGATTCAAACTGTACCACCCGCCCGCCGGGTCCGCTGATTGAAAACCTACCAGGGGGCGCCCCCGGGTCCGAGGAGCCAAAACCGGCCGGGGCGGTCCCCGGCTCGGTTCCCTTGGCGGACGGCGGTTCGGACTCGTCGGCCAGCGACTGCGAACCGTTCCGCCAAGTCATCCTGGACAAGCTGGAGCAGCGGCTGTCGCGCAAGCGGATCTGGCAGGACCTGGTGACCGAGCACGGCTTCACCGCTCGCTATCACAGCGTCAAGCGGTTCGTCCGCAAGCTGAATCGGGCGACGCCGCTGCCGTTCCGGCGGATGGAGGTCGAGCCGGGCGCCGAGGCCCAGGTGGACTTCGGCAAGGGCGCCCCGGTCTGCACGCCAAGTGGCGGGCGACGGCGAACCCATGTCTTTCGGCTCGTGCTCAGCTTCTCCCGCAAGGGCTACAGCGAGGCGGTCTTCAGCCATACCACCGACGAGTTCCTGGCCTGCCTGGAGAACGCCTTCTGGTCTTTCGGCGGGGTGCCCCGCGTTATCGTCATCGACAACCTGAAGGCGGCGGTGGTCAGGGCGGACTGGTACGACCCGGAACTGCACCCGAAGATTCGCTCGTTCTGTCAGCACTATGGCTGCGCGATGGTGCCGACCAAGCCGTATACGCCAAGACACAAGGGCAAGGTCGAGTCGGGGGTGAACTTCGTCCAGTCCAACGGCCTCAAGGGCCACAGCTTCACCAGCCTGCCCGAAGAGAACCAGCACCTCTGGCATTGGGAACTTACCGTTGCCGACACCCGCATCCACGGCACGACCCGCAAGCAGGTCGGCAAGCTGTTCGCCGAGGTCGAGAAGCCCGCTCTGCTGCCGCTGCCGGCGGAACGGTTCCCGTTCTTCCATGAGGCCCCGCGGTCGGTTCATCTGGATGGCTACGTCCAGATCGCTCACTCGTACTACTCCGTACCGCCGGAGTACGTGGGGCGGACGGTCTGGGTCCGCTGGGATCAGCGGACGGTGCGGGTGTTCAATCACCGCTTCGAGCAGA
>JAQTVL010000534.1 GCA_028706835.1 Phycisphaerae bacterium
CGCGCCCGCGGCGGGCTGACCAGCACCGCCAGCACGCCAAGCAGCGGCGTGAGCAGCACCGCCAGCAGCAGCGCCCGCGCGAGCGATTCGCTGAACTCAATTGTTCCGAGCGTCAGCAGGATTCAGACTCCCATTCTTTCTCCCTCCCCTTGGGGGGAGGGCCGGGGAGAGGGGACGCCGCCAGGCGAAGGAATAGCGCCGGATCGAGCCGAACGCCCCGGCCGGCCCCTCTCCCTTACTCCCTCCCCCCGAGGGGAGGGAAATTCACGAGTCGTCACTCGACACTCGTTCTCACCATTTCACCCACGCGATGGCCGCGCCGATCAGCGCCGCGCCGATCACAAACGTGAACGCATACCCGCCCAGGCTGCCGCGCTGCGCCCGTTGAAGCAGCAGCCCCAAGCCCCGCGGCGCCCACGTCACGCCGACCAGCGCGTTGTCGATCCCGTCATCATCCACCCGCACAAACAACCGCCCGACCGCCCGCAGCGGGCGGACGATCAGCAGGTTGTAGATTTCGTCAAAGTAGTACTTGTTCCAGAGCAGTTTGTAGATGAACGTCCGCTCCAGGCCGGCGTTGAGCGTCCAGTTCCGCAGCGGGCCGTAGAGGATGACAGCCAGCAGCGCCCCACCGACCGCAAGCACGGTGGTGACGATTGCGACCAGCACTTCAAATGGTTGTTCGTATCGCGGCCAGGCGAAGCTCAACGGACCAATAGCGTCCCCATCGAGAACGTGATGCACCATCGAGCCAAACCACCCGGCGACCACGCTGCCGATCGCCAGCACGATCATCGGGGCCGACATCCAAACGCCCGCCGGATGCACATGGCCATGGGTTTCCTCGGGCAGCACTTCAGGCCCGGTGAAGACTCGCATGAACAGGCGGAACGTGTAGAACGCGGTCAGGCCGGCGGTGAGAATAGCAGCCCCACCGATAACGAGCCACGCCGGGTGCGGCGGGTTGCTCTGCAAGAAAATCGTCCCGATGATCTCATCCTTGCTAAAGTATCCGGCGAAACCGGGGATGCCTGCCAAGGCCAGGCACCCGCACAGGAACACCCCAGTCGTCAGTGGCAGTTTCCGCCACAGGCCGCCCATCTTGCGAAGGTCGATAACATCGGCCATCGCGTGCATCACCGCCCCAGCCGCCAGAAACAGCAGGGCCTTGAAGAACGCGTGTGTGAACAGGTGGAAGATCGCGGCGTTGACGTTGAACGCTCCGACGCCGAGAAACATGTAACCGAGTTGGGAAATCGTGGAGAACGCAAGGATGCGCTTGATGTCCACCTGTACCACCGCGATGGTGGCGGCGAAAAACGCGGTTGCACAACCGACCGTGGCAACCACCGGCAGCACGCCGCCAAAGTGGAAGATCGGTTGGGTGCGAGCGACCAGGTAAACACCGGCCGTAACCATCGTCGCCGCGTGAATCAGCGCGGAAACCGGCGAGGGGCCCTCCATCGCGTCGGGCAACCAGACGTGTAGCAGTAATTGACCGCTCTTGCCGGCAGCGCCGCACAACAGCAGAACCGAAACCCAGCTCAGCGTGTGATTTGGAAGAGACAGCCCCAAGGGATATGGTTCTACTCTTCCCAACACGCGGGAGATGCTAAGCGTGTCAAACGTCGCGTAGATCAGCAGCACCCCGATCATCAGGCCGAGGTCGCCGATCCGGGTGACGATGAACGCCTTCTTCGCGGCGGCGGCTGCGGCCGGGCGCTCGTAGAAATAGCCGATCAGCAGGTAGGAGCACAGGCCGACGCCCTCCCAGCCGAGGAACAGGACGGCGAAGTTGTCAGCCAGCACCAGCGTACACATCGAGAAGACGAACAGGCACATATACGCGAAGAACCGCGTGTACCCGCGCTCGCCGCGCATGTAGCCCCGCGAGTAGATGACGACCAGCAGGCTGACCAGCGTCACGGTGAACAGCATGATCGCCGTCAGCGGGTCGTAGCGCCAGGCCAGGTCGACCGACAGCGAGCCGGCGGCGAACCAGGTGTAGAGCGAGCCGGAATACGCGTGGCCATGGGCCAAGGTCGTCACCGCGGCGACGAACGAGCCGACCAGCGCGGCGATCGCAACCCAGTGGCTCTGCCCGCGAAAGACGCGCGGGCCGAGCGCGCCGATCAGCGCGGCCGCGATCAGCGGCAGGGCGGGGATGGCCAGGATGAGAGACGTATCGCTCATTCTCGATTCCTTAGCCTTCTCCCCTTGGGAGAAGGTGGTCCCGGCTTGCCGGGACCGGATGAGGGTGCGTGGCGACGCGCTCGACGTAACCCGTGCGCGTGACGCGATGCACCCTCACCCGCCGCTAAAGCGGCACCCTCTCCCAGAGGGAGAGGGTTAAGAACAGACTACTCCCGCAGGCTCCGCCACTCCTCGGCGTCCAGCGTGTCTTTGCGGCGGAACATTATCACCACCAGCGCCAGGCCGAGCGCCGCTTCCACCGCGGCGATCACCAGCACGAAGACCGCAAACGCCTGGCCGGCCAGGCTGCCGTGCAGCCGGTTGAATGCGACGACTGTCACGATGACGCCCTGAAGCATCAGCTCGGTGGCCAGGAACATCAGGATCAGGTTGCGGCGCAGCAGAAAGCCCGCCAGCCCGATCGCGAACAAGGCCGCGCCGAAGACGAGCAGGCTGAGGAATCCTACCGGGCCGGTGTCCATCGCTACTCCTTCGCTTCGACTTTCCGCACCACCAACGCGATCGCCCCGACGATGCCGACCAGCAGCACCACGCCGGCCAATTCCAACGCCACCAGGTGGTGCGTGAACAACTCCCGGCCGACGGCGGCGGTTGATCCGAGCCGGTCGGGCTCGCCGCCGTTGAGGGCGAGCGAGGCGATCGGCGATGGCCAGTTGGCGGGGTCGGCGATCAGCCTGCCCAGGGCGGCCAGCAACAGGAACGGCAGGATCAGCGCGGCTGCGGGCGAGCGGAAGGCCGGCGCCGCGGCATCGGAGGCGATCTCATCGCGGCCGGAGGCCAGCATGATGACGAACACGTAGAGCACCAGGATCGCCCCGGCGTAGATGAGGATCAGAGCAATGGCCAGGAACTCGGCGGCCAACAACAACAGCACCGCGCCCACCGCCAGGATGGTCAGCACGAAGTAGAGGGCGCAATAGAGCGGCTTGGCGTGCGTCATGGACCTGACGGCGCCGAACAAAGCGATGAGGGCAAACAGGTCGAAATAGAAGTCCTGCCGCGTGGGAAACAGCCGCATGATGACGGGTAACCAGACCTGTTGCCAGTGGGGCAGGTCGTCGGGCAAAGCCGGCGGCGGCAGCACCGACCGATGCCATTGCAGCCCCGCCAGCCAAAGGATGACGCCCGCTAGAGCCGCCGCGCCGAGCAACTTACCCATCCTGAACAACCATACGCGACGAGGCACACGGGGTAGGATGCAATAGATCGCAACTGCCCCGGCCAGAGCGATCAGGTAGGTCGTCCAACCCGACCCGCCAATCTGCCAGGTCAACTGGCGGACGAACTCGGCGCAGCGATCGGAGCACTGGCGGATCAATTCCGCGCAGCGATCGGAGAAACCGGCTGCTAGCAGCACGGTCATGTCGCCTCCTCTG
>JAQTVL010000535.1 GCA_028706835.1 Phycisphaerae bacterium
CATCCGAGGGGCGCCCTGGAAGTTCGGCCCGCACTTCGGGATCGGCGCCTCGCCCTCGCACAGCGGCAACTCCAGGTTCGCCAGCGTCAGGTCGGCGTCGGCGAACAGCGGCAGGCAATCCGAGAAGACCTCTTCGATCCGCCCCGCCGCCAACGGCTCAGCCACGCGGTGGATCGGGCACAGATCGCCCGCCGCCAGCACCGAGATCGTCGGCCCGTCGGACGCCTCGGCCACCCAGCCCAGCACGCTCTCCGCGTTGACGTTTTCAGCCATAGCCCATTTCTTCCAGTTGGTCGTCGTTGAAGCCGAAGAAGTGCGCGACCTCGTGCAGCACGGTCGTGCGGATTTCCTCGATTGCCTCGCCTTCGTCGTCGCAAACGGCCTCGATGGCCTTCTGATAGATCTCGATGCAATCCGGGAAGGCCGGCGGCATTTCGACGTGGCGCTCCGTCAGCGGCACGCCGCGGTAGAGCCCCAGCAACTGGTAGGGGCTTTTCAGGCCCATGTCGCGGCAGGTCTCGCGATCGGCCAGCGGCTGGACGTCGATTGTCACGTTCTCCATGTGCCGGCGGAACTGCTCGGGCAGCAACTGCACGGCTTCCTCGATAAGGCGTGCGAACGTATCGGCGTCAAATCGCATAAGCGCCACCCACCCCGCCTTGCCCCGGACTCCCGCCTCTTTTAGAATAACGTTCATGCGGCAAATGGGCTAGTGCGGTATTGTGGGTGACTGGGAAACGGTCGCGGTCAAACGCAGGAGTTCGGATGATGGCTACACGCGCGCTGCTGGCGGCGATGGTCGGACTGGCGATGGTCGGGTGCGGTGCGCCCGGCGGCGGATTGCTCCTTACGCCCGTGCCGGCGGACAAGCGGCTGGAGGAAACCGACTTGCGCAGCGACCCCGGCTGGTTCATCATGGACAAAATCGTCATCGTCGACGCCGAGGGGCTGCTGGCCAACGCCGAGATGGGCCCGATGTTCGGGCAGAAGGAGAACCCGGTCTCGCTGTTCACCGAGAAGCTCCAGAAGGCGCGGGATGACGCCGACGTCAAGGGCGTGATCGTCCGCATCAACTCGCCGGGCGGCACGGTGGCCGCCAGCGACATCATGCACCGCGAGCTGCTCGCATTCCGAAAGGCCCGCCCGGATGTCCGCGTGGCCGCGTTGATCCTGGACGTGGGCGCCAGCGGCGGGTACTACCTCGCGTGCGGCGCGGAGAAGATCTATGCCATGCCGAGCAGCCTGACCGGCTCGATCGGCGTGATCTTCCAGACGTTCAGCCTCCAGGGCATGCTCGCCAAGATCGGCGTAACCACCGACGCGATCACCAGCGGCAAGAACAAGGACATGGCCAGCCCGCTGCGGGACCGCAACGCCGAGGAACTGAAGATACTGCACGGCCTGGTGGACAACTACTACCAGACGTTCCTGGGCGTCGTGCTGGAAGGCCGAAAGAACTCGGCCGTGAAGGTCACGCGCGAGACGCTGACGGGCGGCGAGGCCCCGCTGGCTGACGGCCGGGTCTTCACCGGCAACCAGGCCCAGGCGGTCGGCCTGGTCGACGAGGTGCTGTATCCGGAGCAAGTGATCGCCCGGGTGAAGAAGGACGCCAACATCACCCGCGGCAAAGTGGTGATCTACGGCCGGCCGCTCGGCTACAAGGGCACGATCTATGCCGGCGGCAACATCGCCCCGGCCGGCGCCCCCAGCACTGTGAACCTGCTGAACGTCGACCTGTCGACGGTGCTGGACCCGCGGCAGCCGAAATTCCTGTATCTGTGGACGACGCCGCAGCCGTAATACAACTCTCAGCGATCAGCGGTCAGCTTTCAGCAACAAATGCCGTTTGGTCTGACCGCTGAGGGCTGATCGCTGACCGCTCTCCTTCAGGGAAGGATCCCCATGATCATCCTCAAGTGCAGCAAGTGCAAAGAGCAGTTGGAGGTCGACAACGGCTTTGCCGGCGGAGTCTGCCGCTGCGTTCACTGCGGGGCGCTGTCTCAGGTGCCGCTCCAGGCGACGGTGCTGGATGCGAAAGGCCGGCCGACCGCGCCGCCGCCGATGGCCAAGCCGGTCATCGCAGTCGTCGAGGCGGAATTGACGATCGCCCCGACGCGGCGGTCGACGCTGTCGCAGAAGCGGCAGGGCACGCTGGCGATCATCCTGCTGGCCGTCGCGGTGCTGCTGGCGGGCGGCATCGCGCTGTTGGCGATGAAGCACTTCCGGGCGCGCGGCAACGAACCGGACGGCGGCAAGCCGGTCGGGACGACGCACGAAGCCAGCCCGATCGTGGACGTCAAGGGCCCGGCGCTTGTCGGCATGGCCATCACCGGCAAGTCCGTCGGCTATCTGCTCAACGTCGGCAGCAGCATGAGCGGAGTGCTCGACTACGCGGAGGTGGGCATCCGCGAATCGGTCAAGCGGCTGGACAAGACCGAGTTCGTCGTCCTGCCCTGGCGGGCCGGCGAGATGGACGAAAAGGCGCAGCCGGCGTTTCCGAAGACCGGGCTGGCTGCGGGCGGGGGGAAAGCCGCGGAACTGGCGGAGTGGTTCAACACCGCGCCGCTGGCCGACGCCCGCGACCCGGAACTGGCTGCCCGCGAGGCGGCCAAGCGCGGCGCCGCCACGCTGGTGCTGGTCACCCGGAACGACCTGGACGCCGCCGACGTCGATCGCCTGCTGGGCAAGGTACAGGGCGTGACGTGGATGGCCATGGCCATCGGCCACGAAACCAGCAAGACCGACGACTACCCGCAACTGGTTCGGCTGGCGGGCGGCGACAAGAAGGCCGTGACCGTCGTGTCGGAGTCGGACCTGAAGGCCTACCTGGACAACGCGGGGAACTGAACACCAGGCCTCCGCGGCCAAAATCACTTCTCCCGGCCACGACATCGCCTTAAGATGGAGATGGGTGGTTGGGTTGCCGGCGGGGAGGAGCAGACATGAAGCGACGCGGGTTCACCCTGATCGAATTGTTGATGGTGGTCTCCATCATCATTCTGCTGATGACGCTGCTGGTCCCGGGCATCATCGCGGCGATCCGGATGGCCAACCGGGCAAAGTGCCTGGGCAACCTGACGACGCTGGGCAAGGCGTTGCGGTCGTATGAGGCGGACCACGGCGTGTGGCCGGGGCGAGCGAGCGCTCCGAACCCGTATACATGGGACGACGACCTCTACGACCAGTTGTTCTCCAAGTACGTCCCGAATCCGAGGCTGCTCTACTGCCCCGACAACAGCCACGACATGAGGCCCGTCAGCGAGACATGGAGCAAGAGCTGGGCCGGGGGCGACCGGGAGATCAGCTACGCGATGCTCGACGGCCTTCCGGGGCCTCCGGACCCCCTGGACGCCGGCACCCTGGACGGCACGAATTCATGGAACCTGTCGGACCTGGTCACCCCGACCGGCGCGGTCCAACAGGGCTTCCGTTGCGTGCAGAACGTCTATACCTGGAACGGATCGAGTTACGTCCCGTCGGTTCAGTACAACATCGGCAGGCCGACGTGGTCAGATCGGATGGCCAAGAGCAACGGGCCGATGCTGGGCGACCTGGTGGTGGAGCGTCTGGGCGAAGCGTGGG
>JAQTVL010000536.1 GCA_028706835.1 Phycisphaerae bacterium
CTCATCGTCAATGAACGCGCCCTGAAAGCCATTCTGATACGCCTCGAACACGACCAGCGGATTCGTTACGGTGCCGTCCGCTGTCAACAGGCCGGCGTGTGCATCTGACATATGAGACGCGAGCACGTTACTGGCGGGTATCAGGTCACGGATCATCGGCCGGTCTCCCATGCGGCCCAAGCCATTGTGGTCAGCAGGGGGCCGATCACTGCCTTGGGTGTTGCCTCCGGATCGTCACCGAGCGCCGTCAAGAAGATCTTGTCAGCCGCCGCGCCAATCGTCGCCGCATACTTGCCCGAAAACCCCAGCCCCTTGTACCGGGCGATGAGTTCCGTTCGCACGGCCGCGCAGGTCACGAATCTGCCGGCAGCCGCCTGGCCAGCCAGTTGCTCGTACACCGCGGCTAGGGCCGTTGCGTCCGCCCTGGCCATCTTGCACGCCCGGAGGGGCTCGACGGCCGCTTTTTGCGCTGCGTCGGGGGTGTACGGGTTGACGTCGATCGGGGGCGGGGGCGGTGGAGGAGGCGGCGGCGGAGGTGTAGGCGTCCCTGGATTTACGACCAGCGTGAACAGGTCGCTCATATCCCCCTGGGTCGCCACGTAGATGACGTAGACCGTGCCCGTGGATGCCGGCACAAGGATCCCAGCCCGCTCTTGCTGGCCCGGCCCAGCGTCGACGTAGACCGGCAAGAACCACGCCTCACATTCTTTCGGAAGGATCAGCCATCTGAACGTCTTGCCGATCGAGCCGGTGGTCTTGACGACTGCCATTGTCCCGACGGTGACCGTCGACGGGCCGGTCAATGCCGCTTTAGGAAGGACGTCCGCCGCCGCCCATGCGAATGTCGGCCAAGCCAGCGAGATGAGCAAAAATATGCGGAGCACAGAACGCCTCCTCCAGCAAGAGCAGGCGCCGGGGTAGTCGAGCCCCGGCGCCGTGTCGTGCGGGCTGGCCTACTTTTTGAACATGGCGATGATTTGCATGATGAGCTGGATAATCATCGTCCAGAACGCGGGGTCGATGGCCCCCGCGTCGGCACCAGCCTCCTTGACCACCTGCGCCTTGACCTGGGCTTTCGTCGGCCACTTGCCCTTCAGCTCGTGCTCTTCCATCGCCCAGTGAACCACGTTCTTCCGAATCTCCCGCCGTCGCTTCGCACTGACTTTAGCCATCTGCCGACTCCTTGTGTTGATTCCGCCAGCCCAGCCGCGGGCGCCCGGTGTCGTGGGGCCGGGCGCCCGCTAGGGCCGGCAGGAGGGTGCCAGCGCGCCTACGCTGGCCGTCAGATGGCATTAGGGAGCGAGAACTGAATTTCGTCAAACATTTTCCCGCAGCTAATTTCGAGCGACGGGATGGTTGACAAATCCGAGCGTGAGGCAGACCATGCGGGCCGACACCCGGGCCAGCACCGCGATAGCCTCGATCCGCTGGCCCAGCGTGTAGCCCTCACGCGGCACGGCGGCGGCGGCCCGGTTCACGGCGACGTAATCGGGGTAGTCCACCGTCCAGCCGGCTGGTGCCTCGTCCGGGTCAGCGCCAGTCGGAGGCGGATAGCCGAACCGGCCAGCGGAAATTCGCTCGGCCGTGCACTCGGAAACACCTGCCGCTTTAGCTGCCTCTCTCAGCGTGTTCCCGTCCAAGATCAGCCTCCAAATCTCGCAAACCTTTGCCGATGGTGTTGCGTCCGTGCGCATGGCTTCCTCCTATCGTGGCCTAAAGACCGCTGTTCCCTGGACGATGGATTTGGTATAGAGCCGGATTCCGCTTCGAGTGTCGCGCCCGCGTGTGTGGATTCGCCGGACCTCTTCGGCGTACCGCTCCGCGTCCCCTTCGTTCAGGTCCACGCCGAGGTCCGCTGGTGGGTCCAGACGCGGGTGGCGATTCATCGCCCGCGCCAGCCGGGCGGCACAGGCTACGCACGGCAGGGGGACCACCACGCCACAAACGCCACAGCGGCCCCAACTATCGGGCGTGAGACTGATCAGCTTGCCGCGAGACAGACTGCTCATGCGAACCACCCTAGGATTGTGTCGATCTTCGAGTGCTCGCCGGGTCGGTAATACATGATGTCGGCCGAGTAGGCGTCGACCGGGAAACTGCGGCTCTTGCGGAATCCGTGTGCAATGAACCACTCGTCAACCTGCGGCCACAATGACTGACCCTCGTAGACCTCCACGTTCGACACCTCGACGATGGCGCAGAGCACGCTTTCCATCGTGCGCTCCGCACCCTTGAGGATTTCCAACTCGCCGCCTTGAACGTCGATCTGCATGAAATCGACGGGCGGCAGGCTGAGGTCGTCGAGCAGGATAGTCTCCACAGGCACCTCGCGCACGACGCGATACCAAGCGTGCTTCTTCTGGTATTCGTCGCGCGGCCTGTACACCGAGGACGCCGACGGTGTGGCGGTGACGTAGAGCGTTTGCGTTCCACGAGTGCTCCATAGCGCCGCGTGGACGTGGTGCTCGGACCACGCGACCGCCTCGGCCCGCTTGTTCGATGCCGCAACCGCCTCTGGGTCCGCGTCGATGCCGACAATTGACAGCCGGTCGCCAAGCGTTGACCACCTGGGTTTCGCGTCCTCAAATCTGTCGTAGTGGTCCTTGATGCGCGAGCCAACAAGGCAGACTGAAATGCGTCCGTGTTCGTCCATTATTACTCCGTTGGTTTCGGGGCCAAGCGGTCGACGGTTTCGATCAGCGAATTCAGCGCGGCCGTGGGACATGGGTGCGGTTTTGTGCGGAGTATGTTTCGTGTGTCTTCAATCGCCTTCCTCTCCTCAGCCGTCAGCAGGTCGCCGACGTCAGCCAGAGCCTGCTCGGCGATTTGAGTAAGCTTTGCGCACACCTGGCAACTGGGGATAAGTCCGATAGGTCCAGCGATGGGATATAGTGGTTCGCTCGAAATCTCCCTTAGCGCCACCACTACCGCCGCGTAGGTGGGCTCGGGCCGTTCTCTGCCCTTGCAGCATGGCAGCCGCTCGATTTGGGCCTGGTCCGCCAGCCGCCCGAACGCCTGCCGCTCGGAGGCAAGTTCCTTCCTCGCCTCGGCCAGTTCGGCGTCTCGTTTTCTTCGCAGATCCAACTCTCGCATCCAGCGGAGTTCAAGGCACGCATTGCAGTCGCCACACGCTCCGTCGTCCTCTGAGTGGTCACAATCACTGACCTCGGCCAGTTCGGCGGTGAGCCTCTTATTCTGCTTCACCAGTTCCCGTCCCTGCTCGCTGGCAAAGTCCAATTTTCTGTACGTGCGATCCCGTTCGGCGATGTCGAGCAGTGTCTGGGCGTGGCGGTGTTCCTTCCACGCCGCCGTGACGTGCTTGCAACTCACCCTATACGCCAGCGAATCGGGGTTCTCGTCGCCGGCTAATTCCGCGGCGCGACGACTCACTGCGACCCGCACATCGGATAGCAGCCCGTCAAGATACCTAAATGTTCCAATCGGAAAGTTTTCCTGTCGCTCGGCCATCACTCCGCTCCTTTCGCCGCCGGGGCGGCAATCTGCCTTTCCCACTCCAGAGACACAGCCATCGCCCACGCCATTACGCGCACCTTAGCCAACGCTCGCAGTTCCGCAGGGT
>JAQTVL010000035.1 GCA_028706835.1 Phycisphaerae bacterium
GCCGCCGCAGGCGGTCGAGGCACCGCTTTTGCCCGCGGACCGGCGTGGCTCTCGCGCCAAAGCAAAGCGGTGCCTGCCCGCCGTTCGACTCGCTGCGCTCGCGAACGCCGGACTCGACACCGCACTCCACAAACGGCGAAGATGGAGCGGGAAAGGCTCTGCCGTCGAGGATGTTGGATTTGTGTAGATACCAATGGCTTACGCCATGGGCTAAATTCCTCCGCCCCATCCGGGGCGGGTCGGCGCCGGGGCCAACCTTACCGAACGCAGTTACGGTCATGCACCCGGAACCGAAAGCCGGGCCCCCACCGCCGCGGCCGCGGCGTCCGCTACGGCCGCGGCGTCCGCTGCGTTGCCGCCCCGCCGCAGGATCGAGTTGCCGATCTCGCTGGCCAGGTAGTGCCCGCTGCTGACGCCCCCGCGCCGCCCGAAAACGGTCGGCCGGCCGCCCACGTGGCCGGTGTTGACTTTGTTCATCGCTACGCCTCGCCTGTCTTGCCAGCCCCCTCTGCTGTTATAGTAGGTCGGGTTGTGCGGCGGAAGTAATCTACGCAACCATGGCCGTACGGGCGAGTTTAACAGGGAAAGGGGTCCGCCATGACGATTCGCCAAGTTGCTCTCGTTGCCGCGCATCTGTTCTCGCTGTCGTCGGCATCGTTCGGCTTGATCAACCCGAACTTCACGCCGCTGCACATTGTCAAACAGTCCGATTCGATTCTGAATGTTGAAGTTCGACCGGGCGAGAAGCCGTTGACGCTGGCGTGCCGCGTGACGAAGGTGCTCAAAGGCAAAGAGGCAGAATGGAAGCAGCCGATTGCGATCGACCTGTCGGCCGCGCCGCGCAGGGCGATGGGCGAGGCAATCGCCGGGATCGCCAAGGAGCACACGGGCGGGACGGGGTTGCTGTTTGTTGGCGAGTATGTGGAGGAAATGACTGAGGGAAGCGCACGCAGGATGGCGCCGGCCTTTCTTCATTTTGACGCACGCTGGATCTCGCTATACCCGAACAAGGCCGGCGGGTTCGACCTATCTGATGTCGACACGGCCATGGAGGGCACGTTCTCTGGCGCGACCGATCAGTGGAAGCGGTGCGTCAAGTATGTTCTCGCCGACGCGAAGCCGAGTTGGCCGGTGACATGCAGGGCGATGTGGGCGAGCCAGTCGCAACTTGGTAACGTTCGCGGCAAGGTCGCATCCGCCGTTGCGATCTGGTTTGGTGGCAGCAAGCACGAGATACTGTTCATCGCGTGCGACAGCGGCGATCGGCTGTTCGAATGGAACGGCAAGGAACGTGCCGACGTGACCGCGCGGCGGAAACTCGTGAGCAAGTCGCAGTTCGCGACGTGGGGCGACTTCAACGGCGATGGCCTGCTGGACCTGGCCAGTTGGGATGGCAGGACGCTGACGCTGCATCTGCAACAGAAGGACGGCACGTTCGCCGCAACGAAGAGCGATGGGATCAGGATCGAGACATGCCTCGGTCTGGCGACACTGGATGTCGGCGTCAAGGGTAGGGTGGGGCTGCTGGTCAGCACGGTCGACGCGCCGCTGGTGCTGTCGCCTGGCCAGAATGGGAAATGGACTGCAACGCCGCTGGAGCAGGCGCCGCGCGACAAAGCAGCCACCCAGCCCGAAAAGCCCGGGGCGTGCCTGGTTGCGGACCTCGACAACGACGGCCTGCCGGACGTGATCCAGATGTTCGCCAACGCCAGCCTACTCTTTGGCGGCACGGGCGTCGGCAAGTTCGCTCCCGGCCGGTTGTGCGAGCCCGCGCTCGGCGAAGGCCGGTCGGCGGCGTGGTTGGGCGACTGGGACCATGACGGGCAACTGGACATCATGTGTGTAGCAGAGGATGGCGTTCGGCTATGGCAGAACCTCGGTGGTGGACGGTTCGCGGACGTCCGATCCATCAGTGGCACTGCGTTCGCCTACATGACCAAGCCCGGCGGCATCGCCGGCGGAGTCTGCGATCTGAACGACGACGGCCGCCCGGACGCGCTGATCGTGTACGGCAATATGTCGCCGATGTTGTTCTTCAACTGCGGCTTCCGGCGCCTTGCCCACGCACACGACATGGACCTGCAAGAGAAGGGCTTGCTGCCGGTGGCGGCGGACGGTTTGCAGGCGGGCTGCATGGGCGATTTCAACGGCGACGGGGCGCAGGACCTGGCCGTCGTCTGCAAGGATGGTTCCATTCACGTCTTCTACCGTAAGGTTCACGGCGACAGCCCGCCGCTGGGCGTTCGCGTGACGCTACCGGCTGGCTCGCCCGGTCCGGTGCGGGTTGTCGGCGAGTTGGAGCACCGCTCCACCGGCGCGTGGAACGTGACGGCGGGGTCGAGCGTGCCGATCTGCCGCGAAACCGCGGGGACTATTACGCTGAAGTGGCAATTTCCGGGCCAACCGGCGCGGGAAGAGAAAGTGAAGCTTGTCGACAAGCCAATCGCGTTCACGCTCACGCCATAGCTGCGACAATCGCATTACGCCCGCCGGTACTTGCCTTCCGCTCGGCGCTGTTCCGCCTTCTGGCTGATGACGGTGTCGCAGCCGAAGTCCAGTTTCAGTTTGCCGATCAGTTCCTTCAGGTAGCCCAGGTGCGGGCAGGCGGGGCCGTGGTAGTTGTCCTTCGTGATGCACGACGACAACTGCACCATGATCCGGCTGCGATCGATCTGCTCCTTGGCGCCGATCTTCTTCACGAGATTGGCCAACTTGCGATGCAGCGCGCGGCCGCAACAGCCGCCGCAGGTCATGAAGATCATCCGCATCGGACGGTCCTTCGGGTAGTCCGCGAAGCCGCCAGCCCGCTCGTGGAATGACTTCTCGCAGACATACCCGGAGCAGCGTTCCTTGACGGTGTGGCACTGCACGATGACGACGTAGTCTTTCTTCGACAAGTCAGGCATAGAGCACCTCGAAAGTGTTTCGTATCAGAATATCCGCAACGACGCCGGCGGGGAAGCGCGAACGTATGCTCGCCGCCGGGTTCTTTACCGGACGCTCGCCGGCGCCCGCCGCAATCTCTGCCTGTCTTAACGCTGCCATTCCCGTCAATTCCCGCTGGAATTTGCATCTTCCCCGTCTGTATTCGACGCTTGTCCCGGTGATACGAAACGCCCGACGCGCCGCTCAGGGCGCCGGCACGAACGAAACAGACTGTCCTTTAAGGACACAGCTTGGGAGGTGGTTTTCATGACCAGAAGACTATTGACGGGAATCACTGTGGCGGCCGCCATGCTGCTTGCGACGGCCGGGGCCAATGCCGACTTGATTTGGAACCTGTCGGACGGCAGCGGGCTTTCCGGCCGGGCCCAACTGTCGATGCCCAACGCCCGGGAACTTGTCGTCCAACTGGAGAACACGTCGACATCGCTGCCGCCCAGCGTTGAGTCGGAAAGCGCCAACCAGTTGCTGACCAGCTTCTCGCTCGAACTTGGCCAGGGCGTGCATATCACTGGCGGCCGGGCGATCCTTGGCACGGGCGCCTGGACCGTGAACTTCGACCACGTCAGCCAGCAACTGACCGCCGGCGCGGACGTGTCCGCGGAGTGGGGCTTCGGCAACGATGGCCACAAGATTGAGTTGGGAACGAATTTTGCGAGCGCGATGAGGAGCCATACGACGGCCTTCGCGACGGGCAATCTGGACGGCCCGTCGAACCTGGACGGCCCGCAGGGTGGCCTGATCGCCGATCCGGCGCTGGTGCCGCTGGGCGGCCTGGGCGCGATTCATGGCCCGCTGATCCTGCACCTCTACCTGGACCAGGACGTGACGCTGAGCAATCTCAGCCCGCTGGGCGCCAGGGTGGAATTCGGGTCCGATGCGCACTTCAACGATGTCCAGGCCGTGCCCGAACCGGTGACGATGTCGCTGCTGGGCGTGGGCGGCCTGGCGCTGGTGGGCGGCGCAGCCGTGCGGCGCCGGCGGGCAACCGTGGTGAAGCCGTGACGTGTCCGACGAGTGAATAATCTCCGCCGGGGCGGAGGATGGTAAGGCTCCGTCCCGGCGGGTGATAGCGAGCACTTTCTCTATGTGACGTTTCTCTCGGAGCCCAGCCAGGTCGGCTGGGCTTTCCCTTTTGTGCCGACCGTCAGCCGTAGGTGAGCACCGAGAACACTTCGTATTTGCCGAGCTTCTTGCGGCCGGGCAGGAACGCCAGCTCGATCAGGAACGCAATGGCTACGATTTCCCCGCCGAGCTGTCGGACCAGGTCGCAGCAGGCCTTCATCGTCCCGCCGGTGGCCAGCAGGTCGTCGACCATCAACACCCGCTGGTTGGGCTTGATCGCGTCGAGATGAATCTCCAGGGCGTCCCGGCCGTATTCCAATTCGTACTCGATTCGCTGGGTCTTGCTGGGCAGCTTGCCCGGCTTGCGGATCGGGATGAAGCCGGCGCCCAGCCTGGCGGCGACGGCGGCCCCGAATATAAAACCGCGGCTCTCGACGCCGACGACCAGGTCGATCGTGTCGTCGCGATAGCGGGTGGCGATCAGATCGACGGCCTGCATGAACCCGGCGGGGTCGGCCAGCAGGGGGGTGATGTCCTTGAAAACGATTCCCTTCTTGGGGAAGTCGGGCACGTCGCGGATCAGGCTTCCGAGTCGGCTCATGGAGTCTCCTTCCAGGTTGGAATGGCGACCACCTTACGGGATGTTGGGGTTGGGTTCAAGAGTTTCAGTGATGGCCGACGCCTTCCGTTCCGCGTTTTTCTGCGGTTCGCGTTCTTGACACCGGGCCAAGCAGTGATAGATTCAAGCGTTTCCCCAGAGGGACCAGAACGTGATGCAGGAAGCGATTGCCAAGGCGGAAGTGCTCATCGAGGCGATGGACTACATCCGCAAGTTCCGCGGCAAGATCGTCGTCGTTAAACTCGGCGGCTCCATCATGGACGACGAGGAGGCCCAGGGGTTGCTGCTGGCCGACGTCGTCTGGATGGCCACCGTGGGCATGCACCCCGTGCTGATTCACGGCGGCGGCAAGGCGATCACCGCGAGAATGGCGGCGGCCGGGCTGGAGGCCCAGTTCGTCGGGGGCTTCCGCTACACCGATGAGCGGACGATGGCCATCGTCGAGCACGTGCTCTGCGGCGAGATCAACGACTTCCTCGTCAAGACGCTCAACTCGATCGGCGGCCGGGCGATGGGGCTGCACAGCCTCGGCTCGTGCGTGCTGTTCGGCGAGAAGATGTTCCTGACAGACGGCGAGAAGAAGGTCGACATCGGGCTGGTCGGCAACGTGACGGACGTGAACAGCCACCTGGTCGAGGTGTTGTGCAAGGCGGGCACGGTGCCCGTGATTGCCCCGATCGCCCGCGACAAGTTCGGCGGCAAGCTGAACATCAACGGCGACATCGCGGCCGGGCAGGTGGCGGCGACGCTGAAGGCGGAGAAGCTTGTGATGCTGTCGGACACGCACGGCATCCGCACGAAGAAGGACGACCCGTCGAGCATGGCGTCGACGCTGACCGAGGCCCAGGTGAAGGGCCTGATCGCCACCGGCGTGATCGACAAGGGCATGCTGCCGAAGGTGCAGGCGTGCCTGTCGGCGTTGGAGGCGGGTGTGGGCAAGACGCACATCATCGACGGGCGATTCCCGCACTCGCTGCTGCTGGAGATATTCACCACGGCGGGGGTGGGGACGGAGATCGTGAAATAGGCATCAGGCATCAGGGCAGAAGAAAGAGAGCATCGGAGTGAACACGCAAGAGGTCATGCAGCAGTTCGAGAAGTACGTGATCAGCAACTACGCCCGGCTGCCGCGGGTCATCGTCAGGGCCCAGGGCGCGACGATGTGGGACGCGGACGGGCGCGAGTATCTGGACTTCTTCCCCGGCTGGGCGGTCAGCGGCATCGGGCACTGCCACCCGAGGGTGGTGGAAGCCATCCGTCGCCAGGCTGGCGAGTTGATTCACATCGACAACACGTTCTATTCGCTGCCGCAGGGGCAGTTGGCGCAGTTGCTGTCGGAGCGGGCGTTTGGCGGCAAGGTGTTCTTCTGCAACAGCGGGGCCGAGGCGGTCGAGGCCGCGCTCAAGCTGGCTCGCAAGGCGACGCCAGAAGGCAAGTACAAGATCATCAGCATGCTCGGCGGGTTCCACGGCCGGACGTTCGGGGCGATTACGGCGACGGCCCAGCCGAAATACCACCAGGGATTCGCGCCGATGCTGCCCGGGTTCAAGTACGTCCGCTACAACGACCTGGACGAGGTGCGGGCGGCGATCGACGATGAGACCGCGGCGGTTCTGCTCGAGCCGATCCAGGGCGAGGGCGGAGTGAAAGTCGCGGACGATGCGTATCTGAAGGGGCTGCGGCAGTTGTGCGACGAGCGCGGCGTGCTGCTGATACTTGACGAAGTGCAGACGGGCCTTGGCCGGACGGGCACGTGGTTCGGCTACCAGCATTCCGGCGTCGTGCCGGACATCATGACGATGGCCAAGGCGCTCGGCGGCGGCGTGAGCATCGGCGCGATCATGGCCAAGCCGGAGATCGCCGCGGCGCTGGTTCCCGGCACGCACGCATCCACCTTCGGCGGCAACCCGCTGGCGTGCGCCGCCGGCGTTGCGGTGATCGAGGCGATTGAGCAGGAGAACCTGCTCGAGAACGCCGAGGTGATGAGCGACCGGATCATGGCCCACCTGGAGCAGATGGGCCAGCGCCACTCGTGCGTCGAGGAGATTCGCGGCCGGGGCCTGATGATGGGCGTCGAGCTGAACCGGCCCGGGCAGGGCATCGTCGACGCGTGCCTGGAGCGCGGCCTGCGAGTGAACTGCACGCAGTCGGTGGTGCTGCGGATGACGCCGCCGATGACGGTATCGGCGGAGCAGGTGGACAAGGCGATGGCGATCCTGGACGAGGCCGTTGCGGCCGTGATGGCGTCGTAACCGAGAGGCAGCAACGATGAAGCGAGACTTCATATCCGTGGCCGACTGCGATCGCCCGGCCTTGCAGCGGTATTTGACGGTGGCGGAGGAACTCAAGCTGGCCTATCTGGCGGGCCGGCCTGACCACTCGCTGTCGGGGCAGAGCGTTGCGATGATCTTCGAGAAGCCGTCGCTGCGAACGCGGCTGAGTTTCGAGGCCGGCGTGACGCAACTCGGCGGCCACGCGATCTATCTGACCAAGGCGGACATTGGCCTCGGGCAGCGCGAGCCGGTGAAAGACGTTGCCCGCGTGCTGTCCGGCATGGTGCAGTGCATCGTCGCGCGGACGTTCAGCCACGAGGCTGTCACCGACCTGGCCCACTGGGCGTCCGTGCCCGTGATCAACGCCCTGACCGACTACTCGCACCCCTGCCAGGCGATGGCGGACCTGATGACGGTGCAGGAGATCTTCGGCCGGCTGGACGGCCTGACCATGGCGTTCATCGGCGACGGCAACAACGTGGCCCGGTCGCTGGCGGTGGCGTGCGGACGGTTCAGCATGCCGTTCCGCCTGGCGGCGCCCCCGGGGCACGAGCTGGACGCCGCGTTCATCGAGCGGTTCGCGCGGGATTGCCCCGGCGCGGATTTCGCCCAGACCGCCGACGCGGCGGAGGCTGTCCGCGACGCACACGTTATCTACACCGACACGTGGGTTTCGATGGGCCAGGAGGCCGAGAAGGCCCAGCGGCTGGCTACGTTCAAGGATTACCAGGTGAACGCGGGGCTGCTGAAGGCTGCCCCGGCTGACGCCGTCGTCATGCACTGCCTGCCGGCCTACCGCGGCAACGAGATCACCGACGACGTGATTGAGTCGAAGCAATCGGTGGTCTTCCGCCAGGCGGAGAACCGGCTGCACTTCCAGAAGGGGCTGCTCAAGGCGCTGCTGTGCGAGTGAGGGCTGCCATGCGACGAGCCGACGGTCGACGGGCGAACGAACTGCGCCCGCTGAAGATCACCCGCCGCTTTACCGACACGCCGCCGGGCTCGGTGCTCATCGAGGCCGGCCGGACGCGCGTGCTCTGCACCGTGATGGTCGAAGAGGACGTGCCGCGATTCCTCAAGGACGCCGGCCTGGGCTGGGTCAGCGCCGAATACGGCATGCTGCCCGGTTCGACCAGCGAACGCCACAAACGCGGCGAGGACGGCCGGGCGATCGAGATTCGCAGGCTGATCGGCAGAAGCCTCCGGGCCGTCGTGGACCGCAGCCAACTCGGCGTGCGGACGCTGTGGGTGGATTGCGATGTGCTCCAGGCCGACGGCGGTACGCGGACCGCGGCCATTACCGGCTCCTATGTTGCGCTGGCGGACGCAGTCGCCTCATTG
The DNA here is from genome assembly GCA_028706835.1 of Phycisphaerae bacterium. Classification (GTDB taxonomy): domain Bacteria; phylum Planctomycetota; class Phycisphaerae; order JAJVII01; family JAJVII01; genus STB-87. Next base: position 8,242 of record JAQTVL010000035.1, read on the forward strand.
ATGAAGCGAGGCAAGCTGGAGCGGAACCCGCTGACCGCGCAGGTGGCGGCGGTTTCCGTCGGCGTGATCGACGGGGCGCCGGTGCTCGACCTGGACTACAGCGAAGACAGCCGGGCGGGCGTGGACATGAACCTGGTGATGACGTCGTCCGGCGAGTTCGTGGAAGTCCAGGGCAGCGCGGAGGCCCAAACGTTTTCTGGTCAGCAATTGGGCCGCATGCTAGAATTGGGCCAATTGGGCATCCGGCGGCTGCTGGCGGCCCAGCGAGCGGCGCTGAGAACGAAATAGGAAAGTCCCTCCCGATGTCCGCGAGAAAGCCGATGACCACCGCAAATCGATGGCTGCTGGCGGCTGTGTTGGCATTGAGCACGGCGCCTCTGCCCGGCTGCACGGGCTGGGACCTGACCGGGAAGGGTGGCCAGGACAAACCGGGGGACGATTCCGCCGCCAAGCCTGACCCGACCGGGCAGTGGGTGGTCATCCTCGATGCGTTCGTCGGGCCTGCCCGACAGCAGCGGGCGGACAACCTCAAGAACAAGCTGGTTGCCCGCAAGTGGTCGGGCATCGGCATCCTGCACGATTCCGAGTCGCACAAAAGCTTCGTCTATTACGGGCCGTTCAAGTATGGCCCGCAGCTCGACAAGGCGCTCAAGGACGTCCGGGCCTACCGCGAAGTGGGCGGCGCCCGCATCTTCCCGCTGGCCTACCAGATGGAACTGCCGCCGCCGAATCCGCCGGCGCCGCCGGAGCACAACCTGTTCGCCGCGCCGCGGAACGCGTTCTGGTCGCTTCAGATCGCCCACTTCGTCGACTCCGGGCCGTCCAACCCCGCGACCAAGATGATGGTCCTCCCCGCCAGTTTCAACCGCAAGAAGGCGGCCGTCGAGGCCTGTGCCGACCTGCGGAAGCAGGGCTACGAGGCCTACTACTACCACGGCCAGAAGATGAGCCTGGTGACGATCGGGGCGTTCCCAGCCGACGCGTTCAGGTTCATCGACGATCCGCGGAAGCCGCGATACGAGAAGTACGAGCCCGAGACCGACACCTACACCGATCCGCGGGTGGCCGCAATCCGCGACAAGAAGATACTGTCGGCCGACGGCAAGGAGGACCAGCCGTTCCGCTACAACCTGGAGAACGGGCTGAAGGTCATCAGGGTGGATCGGCTGCTGGACGGGCGGGTCGTGCGGCGTCCGTGGCCGAGTTTCCTGGTCGAGATCCCGCGTGCGGGGCAGGACGTGGAGTGAGGAAGTTCGGAATTAGGAATGCGGAATTCGGAATCAACCGAGAGATGCGTACATAGCGGGCCTCTTCGCCGTTTGTGGAGTGCGGGAGCGCAGCTCCCGCTTTGGGCCGAGGCCACGACGTTGGACCTATCAAAGCGGTAGCTTCGCTACCGCACTCCACAAAAGGAAATTCGTATGTCTTCTGACTTCTGACTTCTCTTTCTTCCGGCCTTTCTATGCGAACCATCCTGCTTGCGACATCCAATCCGGGAAAGCTTCGGGAAATCCAATCGGCCATGGGCGATCTGCCTGTGCGGTGGATCACTCTGAAGGGCCTGTCAGCCGCCATCCCGCAGGCTGAGGAGACCGGCGACACGTTCGCGGCCAACGCGATCGAGAAGGCCGTCTACTACAGCCGGGCAGCCGGCTTGCGGACGCTGGCGGACGATTCGGGGCTCCAGGTCGATGCGCTTGGCGGGGCGCCCGGCGTGCGGTCGGCCCGATACGCCGGACTCGACTCCGACGTCGTCGGGCGCGAGCAGGCCGACGCCGCGAACAACGCCCGCCTGCTGGCTGAACTGGCGAACGTGCCGGACGAGAAGCGAACCGCGCGGTTCCGGTGCGCACTGGCGCTGGTGGACGGCGAGCGCGTACTGGTTGAAACCAGCGGCGTGGTCGAAGGCCGAATGCTTCGCGCCCCGCGCGGCACGAACGGGTTCGGCTACGACCCGCTGTTCTTCATTCCAGCCATGGGTTGCACCACCGCGGAACTGACGCAGGAACAGAAGAACCAAATCTCGCACCGAGGCCAGGCCGTCCGGGCGCTGCACCCGCTGCTGGCGAAACTGCTGGGGGCGTAGCGGTCAGCCAATTGGGGAGGTCATGATATGAGCAAGCCGCGTCGTGAGTCGAAACCGCAGAAACGGGCTACTATTGTGCGACGGGTAGCGGGGTTGTCGCCGTCGCTGCTTGGCGACATTCGTTCGCTGATCGAGGCGACCAGGGGGCGGGTAGCCCAAACGGTCAATTCGGAACTCGTGCTGCTTTACTGGCAGATCGGCACGCGTATCCGTCAGGACATCCTGCACGAGAAGCGGGCGGAATACGGGGAGCAGATTTTGCACGCACTGAGTGCAAAATTGGTGGCTGAGTACGGACCGGGCTTCTCGGAAAAAGTCCTGCGTCACATAACGCACTTCGCCGAGGTCTACCCCGACGAGCGAAGTGTCTCCGCACTGCGGAGACAATTGAGTTGGACCCACCTGCGGGAGATCATCTACCTGCCTGACCCGCTCCAGCGCGACTTCTACGCCGAGATGTGCCGCGTTGAACGATGGAGCACCCGCACGTTACACGCGAAGATTCAGGGGTTGCTGTACGAGCGCACCGCCATCAGCCGGAAGCCCGCCCAGCTTGCCCGGCAGGAATTGGCTGCGCTGCGCGATGAGGACCGCATGACGCCCGATCTGGTCTTCCGCGATCCGTACGTGCTGGACTTCCTGGGCCTGGCTGACACCTACAGCGAGAAGGACCTCGAAGCCGGCATTCTGCGGGAACTGGAACGGTTCCTGCTGGAACTGGGCGCCGGTTTCTCGTTCGTCGCCCGGCAGAAGCGTATCGCCGTGGACGGGGAAGACTACTACCTCGACCTACTGTTCTATCATCGCCGGCTGCGCCGGCTGGTCGCCATCGACCTGAAGCTTGGCCGGTTCCAGGCGGCGGACAAGGGTCAGATGGAACTCTATCTGCGCTGGTTGGACGAGCACGACCGCCAGCCGGGCGAGGAAGCCCCCATCGGCCTGATCCTTTGCACCGGCAAATCAGCCGAGCACGTCAAACTGCTGAGGTTGGAGCAGAGCCATATCCGCGTGGCTGAGTATCTGACCGAACTGCCGCCGCGTGAGGTGCTGGAGCGGAAGTTGATTCAGGCGATTCAAGTCACTCGGCAGCGGCTGCGCGGAGGAAACGACTGACTACGCCCTCGCTTTCCGTGGGAACAGCACTTGGCTCAGTGACGCCAGCGTCTCGCGCACGCCAGCTTCCTCGGCCGGCGGCAGGGCGTGCTCGCCGTAGCGGACGTCGTAATACAGATCGCCCAGGCCATCCAGTCCGGGCATCTGGGGCCAGCGACTGGCCAACGCGGCGGCCAGTTCGCGCGGGGTCATGGCGATAGCGGGCTCGATCTTCGCCCGGCCCAGCAGCACCAGCAGGTCGGCCCAGAAGCCCAGGCCCCGGTCGCGCAGTAGGCGATCGCGGTGCAACGATTTCCATCGCCCAGTTGCCATGCGGCGAAGCAGCACGGCCGCGGTCACGATTCCCACGAGCCCGGCGATCCACCAGCACCAGCGATTGAGCCAGGCGGCGAACGTGCCGTATGCACTGGTGGTCTTCGTCCACGTGTTGCTCAGCACCGCCTCGCGGTCGCCCTTGGAGTAGTTCAGCACTCGCTGCTGGAACCGGTAGTTCAGGTAGTCGGTCATGTTCTTGAACCAGCCGGTTACGCCCGTCTCCGTCGCCAGTTGGTGGTCGTCCGAGCCGGGCGTCGGGTCGTACGTGACCCAGCCGTGGCGGTCTTTCAGGTAGACCTCGACCCAGGCGTGGGCGTGCTTCTGGCGAACCATGTAGTAGTTGCCCTGCGGGTTGAACTCGCAGGCCTTGAAGCCGGTGATCAGCCGGGCGGGGATGCCCGACTGCTGGCAAAGCACAGCCATCGCGGATGCGAAATACTGGCAGTGCCCAGCGGGTTTGTCGAACAGGAACGCCTCCAGCGGGTCGTCGCTGCCGCTGGGCTCGATGGTCAGCGTGTAGCTGAAGTCGCGGCGAAGGCGGTCCTGGATTGCGTCGGCCTTGGCCTGGTCGGTGGCCTGGCCCTGGGTCCAGTCCTGGGCGAGCCGCGTGATCCGTTCGGGAACGCGGTTGTGCCTGGAGGGGATGGGCGGCTCGTCGCGAATCTGCCTCGCGTCGCGCGGCACCCACACCGAATAGTTCAGCGTGGCCGGCGTGTTCGACAGCGAGACCAGCGCGTGGCTGGTCGTGTTGTAGTGGAGCGCCAGCGGCGTCTCGGACCGGATGCCCAGTGCGGGGTAGGGCGCGAACAGGCATTGCGTGCGAAGCGACCGCATCTCGATGCGGATCTCGCGTTCGTCGGTGATGTTGCTCTTCGGCCAGTATCGCAGCGAGGCGAACGGCGTGCTCTCGGTCAGGTTGTGCGGCTCCTTGATGCCGCTACGGTCTCGCCAGGAGCCCCTGGCGCCGTATTCCCACAGAACCGAGCCGCGGAGCAGCAGCAGCTCGCTGGGCGTGACGAGCGTGCCGCCCTCGTAGATGGCGACGCGCATGACCAGTTCGTCGCTCTGCTCGACAGTGCCGGCCCGGCCGAGGTGCGGCGTGTCGTCGAATCCGGTGATCTGCCGCGGGGCGATCAGCCCGGTGCGGGCGATCCAGCCTTCGCCGAACCGCGGGAAGGAGATGAACAGGGTGACCCCGATGGCCAGCACGACCGCCCCTGCGGAAATGCTGAACCGCCAGAATCGCCACGGGCCAATGCCGTTGAGCGAGTCGGCAGCCTCAGCCAGCGCAGCGGCCGCCGGGAGCATCGTCCGCCGGCCTCCGCGCCCGGTGCGCTCGAACAGTTCCATCTCGCGCTTGAAGTGGTAGAGCAGCAGTGTATAGGAACTGAGGGCGAGGTAGCCCAGGAACAGCACGGCGAACACCATCGACGTGCTCAGGATGGCGGCGACGATCATCTCGATCATCGACAGGATGATGAGCTGGCCGTAGTCCCGCGCCCGCTTGTTCTCGAAGAACTTGCACACCTGCACGAAGATCATGAAGTGGGCCAGGGCGTTGATCGGGTGCTGCCGGCTGCCCAGTTCGAACAGGAAGAACGCCAGCGCGGTGAGCACGGCCAGCGAGATCAGCCAGCGCGGGACCGCGGAGACGCTGCTGCGCCCATGGGCGATGGGCCAACTGATCATCGCCGCGACGCAGGCCAGGGCGAAGTAGACGATGGTGCCCTCCGCGAGCACCATGTTCAGGACGGCCAGAAGAACCATCCCGTAAACGGCGAGAGCGAGTTTTCGGTCGTAGCGGTTCATCGGGGCCCCGAGGCGTTGCGGCACGGGCATCCTGCCCGTGGGCTCTCCGGTCGCCCGCGGCGGCCGGAAGGACATGGGCGGGATGCCCATGCCACTATCGCCATTCTACCGGCAAGTCGGGGAAGTGTGGCAGGAGGTTGCGAGCTTTCTCCTGGTCGCAATTCTGGAATCCACTTTCACTCCACCGATGGATTCCAGTTCTGGCAGTCCATCTATCTGTATCTCCACGGTTTACGTGCGAAGGATAAACTGGAATCCAAAACACGTCAGAGGGGGGCGAGGCCAGTTGTTCTCACGGGCACGCTACGAACCCGCTGCCGGCGGCAGGACCAGCAGGCGGTCCAGGTCTGTGCGCTCGACGATCAGTGGCTGGACGGCGATGTTCCACTCGGCCAGGGCGGCGACCTGGCCCTGCACATCGTCCGACGACAGGCCCGACGTGATCCACAGGCACTGCGAGTGGGCGAGGTGCCGCAGGCTGTCGTGGGCGAGCCTGGCCGCCGGTTCGTGCGTGGGCGTCAGCGAGGCCATGGCCCGCATCATCGGCTCCCAAAGCCGTCGCCCCCGGCTGGGCGGGAACCATCGCTGCTCGTCGGCCACCTCGCCGGCTGCAATGAGCAGGCCCACCTCCAGTCCCTGGTGGATCGCGTCGTTGATCAGCGAGGTCGCGAGGGCGAGGGCCTTCTCCAGGCGATCGTCAACGGCGATGCCCCGCCTCGGCCGGACGAAACCTTTTCCCTCGGGTTGGCAGGCGGACAGCATGATCACCACGCGCCGCGGCACGAGCGGGCTCATCTCGCGGACCAGCAGCGTGCCGATGCGGGCTGATCGCTTCCAGTGAATCCAGCGCGGATTGTCGCCCTGGCGATACTCGCGCAGGCCGAAGAATTCATCCTGGCCGCCGCTGCCGGTCTGGGGCTGGTTGCTGTTGCCGCGGCCTCGGGCGATGAGGCTGAGCGCGTCCTGCGTCAGCCGGCCGATGGGCGGATGGACGACCAACTCGGCGGCGTCCTTGAACCGCGCGAAATGGATGAACAGTGAGAACGGGAACCGCGTGTAGACCGCGACGCCGTGAAACTGATAGATGCCGCGGCGATCGCAGCGGAGCAGGGCGGGTTGGGCCGCGGCCCCGGTGGCTGGAACCGTCGGCAGATACGATTCGCCGCACGGGGTCGGCGAGCGGTGCTCGCGGACGTGCAGCGAGTAGCTGCTCAGCCAGCGCTTGCGGTTGGG
>JAQTVL010000537.1 GCA_028706835.1 Phycisphaerae bacterium
GTGATCTGCTCGGTGGCCATGTTGACGTCGGTGATCTTTCCGTCGGGGCCGATGGTCACCAGCGGATCCAGGCTTGCCTCGATCAGGCTGCGGTGGTAGGCGCTGGCTGCCCGCACGGTGGCCTCGGCCTGCTTCAGATCGGCGATGGCCCGCTCCAAGTCGGCGGTGCGCTCCCGGACGCGCACTTCGAGGCTGGCCTGCGATTCGCGGAGTTTTTCCTCGGCCCGCCTGCGGTCGGAGATATCGCGGGCGACGTGGACGGAGCCGATCAGCCGGCCTGCGGCGTCGTGCAGGGGGGTGGTGGAGACGAGGAAGTCGCCGCCGAGTCGCTGTTCATGGACCTCAACCACGTGCTGCTGTCCGTCGGCGAGGGTCTGGCGGTGCGGGCAGAACGGCGGCGGCGCATCGGCGCCGTGAACGATCCGGTAGCAGTGCAGGCCGACGCACTGCTCCGGGGTTGCCCCGAAGCGGTCGGCCATGGCCTTGTTCACCCGGACGATGTGGTGTCGGCTGTCCAGGATGGCGATCAGGTCGGGCACGCTGTCGAAGGTGCGTTCCCACTCCTCCTTGGCCCGGCGGAGGTCCGCCTCGGCCTGTTTGCGTTCGGTGATGTCAATTAGGACCAGGACCGAGCCGCGCGGGGTCCCGTCCTCGCGTCGCAGAGGGGTGGCGTAGGCGATGACGTGGCGCACCGAGCCGTCGTCAAAGACCAGGCTGAAGTCGAAGCCGTCGACGTCCTCGCCGCGGGCGGCGCGCTGGGCGGGCAACTCGTCCGGGCGGAGTTCGCGTCCATCCTTAAAGCCCTTGAAGTGGCGAGGCCTGGCGTTGGCGGGCGCGGAGAGGGATGCCTCGGCGCCGCGCGGGCTGCGCAACAAGTCGTCGGCGGCGGGGTTGCCGGTGATATGGCGTCCATCCGGGTCATGCGCGATGACCACGGGCGTGGGAGCGGCCTCAAACAGGGCGGCCAACTCGGCGGCCCGCTCGCGCTCGCGGCGTTCGCTTTGGCGGAGGGCGACGGCCGCCGCCTCGCGCTCGGCGGCGAGGAGGGCCTGCGTCTCGGCGGCGGCCGCGCTGGCGCGGGCCAGGCGCAGGGCCTCGCTGATCCAGGAGATCATCAGGCCGCTGAACAGGAAGAGCATCATGCCGAGCCAATCGGCCGGGTGAATGAACTCGAAGCGCCCGACCGCCGGGACCCAGAACCAGGCGGCCAGCATCGCGGCGAGGGCCGTGGCCAGCAGCCCCGCGCGCCGGCCCCCGTAGATCGCTGCGAACATGACGGCCGGAAAGAAGATGACATAGGGTGCGTGCGTGCCCATGGCCGACAGGAAGGTCAGTCGCACAGCCGCCGCGACGAGCACGACGGCCACAGCCAGGGCGTCCCGGTAGTAGGTTGGGCGCGACGGACCGGCTGGCGGCAGGAGCGGCAGATTCGACTGGCGCAGCGCGGCGATGGCGGCCAGGAGCAGGTAGAGCCCGCCGAGCCACTGGGCGGAGCGGCTGAGCCAGTTGACGATGCCCCATAGGGACAACTGGATCATGATGCCGAACAGCCCCACCGCCAGCAGCAGCAAGGCGAGGGCGTACCAGGAGGTGAACGGCGGGCGGGCCGCGCGGTGGCCGGCGTAGAGCAGGGCGGCTGAGAGCACGAACGCGGTGATGGCGGAGACGAGCACGGCGTAGCGCACGGGCGTGCCCCCGTGGCCGGGGACGAAGAAGACCGGCAGCCTGTGCGTCATCGCCGCCCACGCGATCAGCCAGAGCGACCCCAGGGCGAGTGCCCAGCCGACGCCCAGCCAGAGGGGCGCCGGGCGGAGCGCTCGCAACGGCCGCCGCGACAGGACGGCGCCGGCCAGGTGGCAGAGCCCCGCCAGCAGGATGCCGGCATTGAAGATGGTGACGTTGGCATTCGCATCCCCGCCGGAGAGTGCGTCCCCCACCGTGCCGGCCAGGCTCCAGAGGATCACGCCGCATTCCATGAGCAGCAGCCCCGGCGAGCCGGTCGCGAGGAAACTGCGAGCGATGAGGAAGAGAGTGCCGAGCGCAACCAGCGTGTAGAAGGTGAAACTCAGGACCAGCCTGAGGGTATCGTGCTCGTAGGACGCGTGCAGGCCCGCGGCCCGGCCCGCGATGATGGCGGCCAGGAGAACGGGGATGGGCAGCCAGGCGAACCGCTGCAACCGTCGCGCGGGGGCGGTGTTCAGCGGGGTGGAGGCCTCAGGGGCAACCATTTCACGCTCCCTTACCGGTTTCGGACGCCGCCGCGCGAGAACGTAAGCGAAAGACGAGCGTCACAGGCATTCGCGAGTATTATGCCGAAAACAGGTCCCGTACGGAAGGATCATACCCGCTGGGGCCGGTGGAATACCTATCGGGGGCTGTCCCATATTTGGGTAGGGGGTTGCCCCATCAGGAGGGTGTTTCGGTTCATCCGGCGGAAGCATGCGCCGGGCGAGAATGAAGAATGAAGAATGAAGAATCCGCGAATGACGAATGAATGTCCAATGACGAATGCGCTCGTTGCGCAGTTTCTTTTTGTGGAGTGCGGGGGCTTTGACCCCGCTTTGGTTCGCCCCCGGGGGGGGGCGGCGGGAGCGACCCTGTTCTACCTGTCGCTTGCCGTTCGGCGTCGTGTTCGTGATCCGGCCACAGCGAGCGCACCGCTCAAAGCGGCGTCAAAGCCGCCGCACTCCACAAACGGCGAAGACCCTCTGTTGGGCATTCATCATTCGGCATTCGTCATTACTGGCGCCCGTAAAGTACGCATCCCCCGGATGAACCGGTGTTTCGCTTTGCCAGTGCCTGCGGTGCGGCGGGGTGCTAGGATGTTGCAGGGGTCGAACGGGTGGGGGAACGGGCGCGGCGACCGGAGGCCATGGCGATGGCGGGATCGGACTGGGTTCTGGCGTGGGCCTGCTGCGGGGGATTCGCCTTGCTGGCGTGGTGGGCGGGGCGGGTGTGCGGGCGGGGGGTGAATGAGGGCAGGGCGAACGGGCTGGGGCTGATGCTGCTGGCGGCGTTCGTGGTGCGGGTGGTGCTGGCGGCGACGACGACGGGGCACCCGGCGGATATCAACACGTTCAGCGCGTGGGCGGGGCACGCGGCGGAAGGGCTGCGGGGGTTCTACTCGCCGGGGTACTTCGCGGACTATCCGCCGGGCTATATCTACGTGCTGTGGGCGGTCGGCAAGCTGAGGCTGGCGCTGGGGCTGAACTTCGGGACGCCGGGGTTCCTCATCTTGCTGAAACTGCCGGCGATGCTTGCGGACCTGGCGACGGCCTGGCTGATCTGGCGGCTGGCGCGGCGACACGGGGCGGCCGCGCCGCTGGCCTTGGCGGCGTTGTATGCGTTCAACCCGGCGGTGATCCTGGACTCGGCGGTGTGGGGCCAGGTGGACGGGGTGCTGACGCTGCTTGTGCTGCTTGGGGTAATGCTGCTGGAGCGATTCCCCGCGGCGTCGGCTGCGTCGTTCGCGGCCGCACTGCTGGTCAAGCCGCAGGCGCTGATCTTTGGGCCCGTGGTCGTCCTGTGGTTCGCGGCCCGGCTGGGGGGCCGGGACGGCCTCATGTCGGCGGCGGACC
>JAQTVL010000538.1 GCA_028706835.1 Phycisphaerae bacterium
ATCGGCTGGTCCTTCTCGACGCGCTCACCGGGCTGAATCAGCCATTGGCCGATCTGGACCTCGGTGATCGACTCGCCGACGTTGGGAATCTTCAACTGGGTGGCCATGAACGCTCCTGGTGCGTGCCTGCTTGGTCCGCGCCTATTGTAGGTCGCCACTCCCGTGTGAACTCGGGTTCAGCGCCCCGACCCCGCCAAAAGCGGAAATGCAAAATGCAAAATGCAAAGTGCAAAATGCAAATTGATAAATGGAGAAAATGCCCAGGGTCGCAAGTGTTGGATTTCTCATTTTGCACTTTGCATTTCCCTCTTGTTCACGGCATCGCCTCCGCCAGCAGTCGGCCCTGCCCCAGCTTGTGGCTGGCAGCCGACCCGCTCGCGGGCGAGGTCATGGCCGGCGGCGACACGACGGACAGCGGCCATCGCCCCAACAGCGTCGGGCCGTAGTGCGTCCAGATGAAGCTCCACGCGCCCATGTTTCGCGGCTCTTCCTGGACCCAGACGGCCGGCGTGCCGTCGGCGTAGCCCGTCAGGGCCGCTTCGAGCTCCGCCGTCGGCAGCGGATATAACTGTTCCACGCGGACGATCGCCAGGTCGTCGCGTTTGAGCTGCCGCCGCCGCTCGTCGAGTTCGTAGAACACCTTGCCCGAGCAGAGCAGTATCTTCCGCACGCGGCCGGCCTCGACGCCGTCGCCGATCACCCGCCGGAATCGCCCGCTCGCCAGGTCGGCTAGCGGCGAGACCGCCACGGGGCTCCGTAGCAGGCTTTTCGGCGTCATCACGACCATCGGCTTGCGCCACGCGCGAAGCACCTGCCGCCGCAGCGCGTGGAAGAACTGCGCCGGCGTCGTCGGATACAGCACTTGGATGTTGTCGTCGGCCGCCAGCGTCAGGAACCGCTCCAGCCGACCGCTCGAGTGCTCCGGGCCCATGCCTTCCAGCCCGTGCGGCAGGAACAGCGTCAAGCCGCTCAGCCGGCACCATTTGTCCTGGGCGCTCACGATGAACTGGTCGATGATGACCTGGGCCGCGTTGACGAAGTCGCCGAACTGCGCCTCCCAGATCACCAGCCCCTCGGGGCAATCCAGGCTGTAGCCGTACTCGAACCCCAGCACGCCCGCCTCCGACAGCGGCGAGTTGACGATCTCCACCGCCGCCTGGTCGGCCGACAGGCTCGCCAGCGGGACATAGGTGCGCCCGTCTTCGGTGTCGTGCAGCACGCCGTGCCGCTGGCTGAACGTGCCCCGCTCGCTGTCCTGCCCGGACAGCCGGACGCGATGGCCCGTTGTCGCCAGCGTCGCGACGGCCAGCGCCTCCGCCGCCGACCAGTCCACCGGCCTCTTGCCCGCAGCCATTTCGCGACGGGCCGCCAGAAATCGCTCGATCGTCCGGTGCGGATGGAAGCCCTCCGGCGTCGCCGCCATCTTCTCCAGCAGCGCCGCCAGCTTGGCCTTCTCGACGCCGGTCTCCACCTCGTACTCCGGCTTCTCGGGCCCGCCCAGATACGACTTCCAGATGCTGGTCTCCCAGTTCGGCCACCACAGCCGATAGTCCTTGCTCGTCGCCTCGCCCAGTTCCTTCTCCAGCCTCGCCCGCCGCTCGGCCGCGATCCGCTCGCCCTCGTCAGCCGACAGTTGCCCCATCGCCAGCAGTTTCTCCAGGTATCCCTCGCGCACCGAGCGATGGTTGTCGATCAGTCGATACAGCGTCGGCTGGGTGAACCGCGGCTCGTCGCTTTCGCTGTGGCCGTGGCGGCGGTAGCAGACCATCTCGATGATGACGTCGCGATGGAAAGCGGCGCGGAAGTCCATCGCCAGCCGGACCACCTGGGCCACCGCCTCCGGGTCCTCGCCGTTGACGTGGAAGATCGGCGACTGGAGCATGCGGGCGATGTCGGTGGCATACGTCGCCGACCGCCCCTGCTCCGGCGGCGTCGTGAAGCCGATCTGGTTGTTGACGATGACGTGCAGCGTACCGCCGGTGCAATAGCCGGGCAGCCCGCTCAGGTTCAGCGTCTCCTGCACCATGCCCTCGCCGATGAACCCGGCGTCACCGTGAATCTCGATCGCCATCTTTCGCGCCCGCGCCGCATCGCCGGCGCGGTCCTGCTTGGCCCGCACCCGGCCGATCACCACCGGGTCGCCCTGCTCGATGTGGCTGGGGTTGAACGAGAGCGACAGGTGAACCTTCTTGCCCCCCCCCGCCGTCGTCCAGTCGCCGCTGCACCCCTGGTGATACTTCACGTCGCCGCCGTGGAGATACAGTTCCGGGTCGACGTCGTCGAACTCGCGGAAGATGTCGCGAGGACGCTTGCCCACGATGTTCGCCAGCACGTTCAGCCGGCCACGGTGGGCCATGCCCAGCACGACCTCATCGACGCCCTGCTCGCCGCACCGTTCCAGCGCCAGGTCCAGCAGCGGGATCAGCGTCTCCGCGCCCTCCAGCGAAAAACTCTTGGCCCCGGCGTACTTCGTGCGGACAAACTCCTCGAACATCACCGCGTCGGTCAGCCGGGTGTAGATTCGCAACTGCTCGTCGCGGCCCAGCGCAAGCCGGTTCTCACTCGGCTCCATCCGCTCGATCAGCCAGCGGCGCTCCGCCAGGTCGTCGATGTGCATGAACTGCACGCCAATGGAGCGGCAATAGGTGTTCTCCATGCGTTGAAGAATGCTCCGCAACGGCAGCATCTCGATCCGCCACGCGAGTTCCACCGCGAACACCCGATCGAAGTCCGACTCGTCCAAGCCGCAGGCCTTGAGGTCGAGTTCCGGCGGGCGGGGCTGTGCCAGGCTTGATGTGCCATCACCCATCGTTTGCTGGGTGCCATGGCTGGAACGCCGGCCGGCTGTTTTGGACGGCGGGCCAGCCATGCCCTCGCGCGCCAAACATGCCTGCGACAAAACAGCCGTCGCAGGCATGGCACCCAGCGGATTGGTCTGGGCGATGATGTGCCCGCGGACGCGGTAGTTCCGCACGAGCTTGTCCACGCAATGCTGGCGAACGAGGTCGGCCTGCGGCACAACCGCCCCCGGCTGGGCCCCTGCCCCATCCGGGTTGAAAATGCTCCTCGGCTGAAAGCTCGGCCCCAGTCGCATCGGCGATTTCTTCTGCCCGTCGAGGTGATCGAAATAGTCGCGGTAGTCCGCGGGCACGGACTCGCGGTCGCGCAGATAGTCGGCGTAGAGCGCTTCGAGAAACGCCAGGTTGCCGCCGCCCAGTTCCATCACGCCCTCACGCCGGTGTCGGTTCGCCGCATCCACCCCTATCGTTGCCGCCCGCCCCCAAGGAGTCAAACGTTCCGCGCGAACCGTCCCCGTTCCCAGTTTCATCGGCGTTTTGCAGGCAGGGCATCCACCCGGGCGTACAACCATTCTTGCGTGGCAGATTACGCGATTCCCTGTCCCGTAGGGACATCTGGTAGTAGCCCAGCGATTTATCGCTGGGGACCCGCCCCGAAGAACCACGCCAGTCCCGTAGGGACGATTGAGCGGCAGACCCACGGCCCGAACACCCAATCGTCCCTGCTATGTGGTCCGCGGTCAAGCCCGAACGAGGCGACTAGGCCTGGCGGGGCCAG
>JAQTVL010000539.1 GCA_028706835.1 Phycisphaerae bacterium
CCCCAGGCCGACCACCAGCGCCCGCTGCGGCTCGGGCGTCGGGCAGAGCAGCAGCGGCAGCACGCCCTGGAGCCGCTGCACGCGCACGCCCAGCGGCGAGTCGTCGCCCTGGATGTCCTGATCGATCAGCAGTTCCAGCGTGCCGTGATCGGTCCGCCGCCGCGTCGCCACCACCGCGTCGCGCGATTCCGTCACAGCCACCGTGACGGTGTCGGTTGCCGCCTGCTCGCTCCATTTGTCTCCGTCGTCGCCGCCGAAATACGCCGCCCGGAACATCGACCCGTCGCGCATCGTCCGGCCTTGCCACAGGCAGACCGCCGCCACCGCGGCGAACAGGACAATGTTCGGCCAGGGTATTCGTTTCGTCGTTGCCTGGCGCAGGCGGCCCTCCCGCGTGCGGATGTCGTCATGGTCGGAGTCGGCGTCCGGCATCGCCGCCTTCGTCCGGTGGCGATGCCAACCGATGGCTGGGTCGATCACCTCCGCCCACAGGGCGGCAATGAGATACCCGATCGCCACCGCGAGGATCGCCCGCCGCTCGTCCAGCCGGGCAAGCACCACCGCGAACGCCAGCAGCACGCCGGCCACCGAGCCGACGGAACTGAACGCGACGACGCGGGCGACCACTCGGCCGGGCAGGGCGGCCCGCCCGGGCTGGTCAGCCAGCCGCAGCAGCACCGGGAACGCCAGGCCCATGAGCACCACCGGCGGCCCGACCACCAGCGCGGTCAGCGCGAACGTTCGCAGCAGGCCGGCGACCAGCGAGCCGAGGCCGTCATCGGCCGCCGCCCCCGGGTCCGGCAGCATGGACGGCAGGTGTTCCATCAGGTACGACGACGCCGCCATCAGCAGGGCGATCAGCAGCACGACGGTGGCCAGGAACTGCCCAGGCCGGCGGCGCGCGGGCGCCAGATACGCGCCCAGCAGGCTGCCCACCGCCAGCGAGCCGACGAACGCCGCCGTGACCATGCCGTAGGTGTAGATGTTGCTGCGAAGGTAGAAGCTCAGCCCCCGCAGCCAGACGAGTTCCGCCGCCAGCCCCATCATCCCCAGCCACATCGCCAGCCACATGACGCCGCGCCGCCGCGGCAGGGGCTCCGCCGGCGCCGCGGGCAGGGCCGGCGGCTCGCGCAGCGCGGCGTGGCGGCGATGGGCGACGATCGTGGCCGCGAGCAGCGCGGCGTGGACCACCGTCAGCAGCGCCAGCGTCCAGGCGAACCCGACCAGCGCGGGGACCGCCAGGCCGAAGGCGATCGCGCCGACGACGGCCCCCGCCGACTGGAGCGCGTAGAACGTCCCGCCGCGGCGGGCGAGTTGGTTGTCGCGGAATCGGGCGTCGAACTCCACCACGCTCGGCAGCAACATGCCGAACGGGATGTTCAGCGCCAGCAGCACCAACCCGACCGCGAAGGCCATGACCAGGCTGGCCAGCTCGAAATCCATCTGGCCGCCGGAGACCCACCGCGCGACGAGCGCGCCAGCCAGCGGGATCAGCACGAGCGAGAGGGGCAGCGCGGCGACGGTGAGCGCCTGTTGGCGGATGGCCACCACGCCGGCCGATCGCTTGCGCAATCGCCGCCCAGCCAGGCGGGCGCCCAGGGCGAGCCCGGCCATCGTCGCCGCCAGCGAAATCGCCCCAGCCAGCAGGCCCGACCCGACCTCGACCTGTGCCAGCCGCATCCACGCGACCTGCGCCGCGAGCATGGTCGCACCCGACGCCGCGGCGATGATCGTAGCGAGTGGCGCAGGCCGGGCGCGGGGCGAGGCTTGGGGAACTGCGGGTTTGTGCCGATGCGGGTCGTTGGCCATGGGTCCGTGCACCTGTCTCGGGCGAGTGCTGACGAAGCAGCTATGCTACCCGAAACCAGGCGCGCCGGAAAGGACTCGCTCAGGGTTCGCCGGGGTTCGGGTCGAGGGGAGAAAGTTCCGGCTGGGTGTGCGGCCCGGTCGTCGCCGCGTGGTCCGGCTGCGTCGTCGGCTCGATCTCCGGCTGCGTGGCGGCCACGCGCACCAGCCGGGCCAGCTCCGATTGCCCCGCGAGCTCGACCGTGACGACCACCTGTTGCCCGCCGCGCGAGAGCGTGACCGGCACCTTCATGCCCGCCCGGCCATTGCCGAGCAGCGTCGCCATCGCCTGCCGCGTGGGCAGTGCCACCGTGCCCAGCCCGCGAATCGTGTCGCCACGCCGCACGCCCGCCTTGGCCGCAGGCCCGCCCGGCACCACCCGCTCGATCAGCAGCGAATTCTTGCTCGCGCTCTCCAGCACCACGCCCAGGCCGACCTTCTCCGGCTCAGCCAGCGCGATCGGAAATTCCAGCTTGTCCTTGCCCCGCTGCACCACCAGTTGGCTGCTCGCACCCGACGGGAACCGCGCCGCCAGGGCGATGAGCTGCCCGGGGTTCAGCGCCGCCCACGGCCCAACCTTCACGATGCGGTCGCCCGCCTGGAGCCCCGCCCGGCCGGCCGGCGACTCCGGCTCCACCTCGCGCACGACCACCTGGTCCTCCGGCTGCTCCGCGAACTTCACGCCGTTGATCGACCCGATGCCCACCGTGCCGCCCTTGGCCTTCTTGAGGGCGTCCACGAACCGCTTCACCTGGTTGGACGTGACCGAGTAGCCGTTGCCCGAGTTGATGCGGATGCCGAACCGGCTGGGCATCTGCGCGTAATTCACGCCCACCTGCTCGCCGGCCTTGTTGATCAGCGGCCCGCCCGAGTTCCCCGGGTTGATCGGCGTGTCCGTCACGATCACCTCGCCCGCGTTCGGCCCGCTGATGCCCACCGCGCTGACGATGCCCAGCGTCACCGTCGGGATGTGGTCCGCGTTGCCGATGGCGAACGGGTTGCCGATCGCGATCACCTCCTCGCCCACCGCCAACTGGTCCGAATCCCCCAGCGGCAGGAACGGCAGGTTCTTCCGGTCGCCGCGAATCTTCAATATCGCCAGGTCCGTCAGCGGCGCCGCCCCCAGCAGGTCCGCCGTGTAGCTCTTGCCCGCAGCCGTCTTCACCTTCCACACCTTCGCGCTGCCGGCCACGTGGTTGTTCGTCAGCACGTACCCGTCCGCCGAGATGATCGACCCCGACCCCCCGCCGATGAACACGTACGCCTGCTGCGTCCGGTCGACGACCTGCCTGAGCCGCGCCTGCTCCACCTGCGTCTCGACATCCTCCCCCGCCGCGAACACGGGGCCGAGCAGCATCAGTGCGACAACGATCGAAAGAAGTCGGATCGAAAAGAGCGATTTGCGTATCACGGCCATACCCTCAATGCCAAGGTCGCTTCTTCTTCCACTGACCACTGTTCACTGACCACTTACTCGTACGGGTGCTCCCCGAGCACCACGTCGATCGTCAGCGTCTTGCCGCCACGCTGAACGGTCAGTTTCACCGTCTGGCCCGGCTTGAGCACCCGCACCAGCGCCGACAGGTCCGCCGCGTCGAAGGTCGGCTTGCCGTTGCACGCCGTCACGACATCCTTGTTTTGCAGCCCCGCCTCGTGCGCCGGGCCGGGATCCTGCACGTTGTCGATCACCACGCCGCTCACGTCCGTCGCGGCGTTGCTCATCTGCACCCC
>JAQTVL010000540.1 GCA_028706835.1 Phycisphaerae bacterium
GATAGTGGAATATCATTGTTGTAGTACGTCGTTCCGGCGGCCGTTGGCACTTCGGAGAGATATCATGGCAACGCGCGTTCCCCGTCTGCTTCTCGGCGTGATCGCGGTCGTCTTTGCCTTTGCAGTCGTCGCGTTCGCCGAGGAGTTCGACAACCCCAAGGTCAAGGTCGCGCCCAAGGGCAAGCCCGCCCGCATCAGCGGCGGCGAGAGCTTCCCGCCGCTGCCGCTGCCGGCTACGCCCCTGCGGCGGACCGAACGCAAGCGTGAGCCGTCGCCGCCGTCGCTGGTCGGGCAGATCAAGCTCGGCAAGAAGGCGTTCAAGGACGTCGACGGCGAGCGCGTCGCGGTCGAGGCCTTCCCGTCGGTCAAGGTCGACCTCGAAGCCCTGATGGACGCGACCAACGCGCAACTCAAGATCAAATACAAGTTCCAGCAGGATGTCGAATTCGAGAAGTTCGATTACGACCCGGCCGCCCTGCCGATCCTGTTCTTCACCGGCTGGAAGGAATTCCCCGGCTTCGACGAGAAGATTCGCTCCGACCTGGTCCGCTACCTGACCGACGGCGGCACGCTGATTATCAACTCCAGTTGCGGCCGGCCTGAGTTCAACAACTCGGTGATGAAGGCGGTCGCCGAGGTGTTCCCGAACCGCCAGTTGGCCCCGCTGCCGGCGGACCACCCGATCTTCCACTGCTTCCACGAGATCACCGAGTTGAAGGTCCGCGAAGGCAAGATCGGTAAGGTGGCCAGCGCCGCGAACCTCGGCGTGTTCGGTTTGAACATCGGCAGCAGGACGGCCGTCATCTTCTCCCCGATCGATCTGTCAGCCGGGTGGGACCCGGTGGCCCGCCCGATCGAGGGCGGGGTGCTGTATGAGCAGGGCGACGCGATCAAGCTGGGGGCGAACATGCTGACGTATTCACTGGCCTGCTTCGAGTACGCCCGCGCGTTCGCGACCGAGAAAGTCTACTTCGAGAAGGACGACCCGACGCGCGACCAGCTTGTGCTGGCCCAGATCACGCACAACGGCGACTGGGACCCGACGCCGCACGGCCTGCCGAACCTGCTGAAGTTCATGCAGGACAACTCCACGCTGAACGTGCAGTTCAAGCGGCAGGTGGTCAAGATGACCGACGTGGACGTTTTTAAACACCCGATGCTCTACATGACCGGCCTGCGGGACTTCCAGTTGACCGCGACGGAGAACAAGCAGTTAGGCAACTATCTGAAGAGCGGCGGCGTGCTGTTCGCCGACGCCGCCATCGGCAGCAAGACGTTCGACGCGGCCTTCCGCCTGATGATCAAGCAGGCGTTGCCGGACGCCCAACTGACGCTGCTCAAGCCGAACCACCCGCTGTTCTCCAGCCTGTTCAAAGTCGGCCAGGTGGAACTGACGAGCATGGCCCAGAAGCTGTATCCCGACCTGAAGCAGCCGCTGGTGGAGGCCGTGGTGCTCAACGGCAAGGTGGTGGTGATCTACAGCCGCCTGGGCCTGAGCAACGGCTGGGAGAAGCTGGCCTTCCCCTACAACACGGGCTACGCCGACAACGACGCCTTCAAGCTGGGCGCGAACGCGGTGATCTATTCGATGATGGGGCACTGAGCGAGCCGGGCGGTCCTCGGCTCCGCTGTAGAGTCAACCATTTTGCGTACGCGCGCAAAATGGTCCCATGCGGAGATAGATTACGGCCTCCATCTCTGGAATGACCGCATGTCGATCGGTTTGCGCACGCGCGCAAGGTGATCGCGAGTTTTGCAGACAAGTAATTCGCCGGCATGCGACACCAGAGAATAACTCGACGCAGACGCGATAGTCTTGTCGAGGGTGGGCCACTCAGACAACGGCTCAACACGAAGGCGCACGAACGGCACGAAGTCGCACGAAGACGGCAGGAGAATTAACTGCCGATGCACGTGGAGGCACACAGATGACTAATAGGCAGGTCTTTCTTGTCGCTCTGATCTTGGCCGTTGTCGTGGCCGCAACCGTTGCCGGTTGCGGTAGCTACGCCAAACCCGGAACTCCGCCGCGAGTCGTCACCGAGGGGCAGCTTCTCAATCAGGATGAATTGTGCTTCTCTGTCGTCCCAGCCGATGGCTCGTTCCCCGGCGACCTGTTTGGCTGGGTCTGGCGACCGGTGATTTCGAACGTGAACGTTTACGCAGACGGTGTCAGACTTCCCGCGAAACCGGGCGTCGGAAGTTTCTATTCGATGGAAGGTTGGGGCCAGGGAAGCTGGGTGAAGATCCCGCCGCACGCGCAACACGCTGAGATGACCGTACGCATCCTCTACATTGGTTCAGTCTTCGATGCAAGCATTCCGTACGAGAGATACCGCGATGAATGGCAACAGGGCGCTGCGACGATAGCCCCGGTACACCACGGTGTCAGCGCAATTTCGAAATCGCACGCAGGTCCCGATAAAGGCAGAACGTCTGCCTCGGCCCCGGATCGGTGACGCAGACACTCCTCCTGAGCGGCGTCCCACCAGCGACAAACAGCCGTCGCAGGCATGGAACCCGGCATTTGGACCGCGCTGATGTCCTTCGTGCCCCTTCGTGGTAAGCTGTTGCTTTTCCGGGAGAACCCATGAGCCAGTCGCCGTCCACGCCGCCGCAGGTCATTAATGAACTCAAGATCATCGAGCAGTTGGGCAAGGCCCGCCAGATACTGCTCAACGAAATCCACAAGGTCATCATCGGGCAGGACGAGGTGATCGAACTGCTGCTGCTGGCGCTGTTCGCCCGCGGGCACTGCCTGCTGGTCGGCGTGCCGGGGCTGGCTAAGACGCTGCTGATCTCCACCGTGGCCCGGGTGCTCAAGCTGAAGTTCAACCGCATTCAGTTCACGCCCGACCTGATGCCCAGCGACATCACCGGCACGGACATCATCGAGGAAGACAAGACCACCGGCAAACGCGTGTTCCGGTTCGTCCGCGGGCCTGTCTTCGCCAACATGCTGCTGGCGGACGAGATCAACCGCACGCCCCCCAAGACGCAGGCCGCGCTGCTCCAGGCGATGCAGGAATACCAGGTGACGGCGGCTGGGGAGACCTACAGCCTGGAACTGCCGTTCTTCGTGCTGGCGACGCAGAACCCGATCGAGCAGGAGGGCACCTATCCGCTGCCGGAGGCGCAGCTCGACCGGTTCATGTTCATGATAAACGTGCGCTACCCGAAGAAGGAAGAGGAACGCGCGATCGTCAAGGCCACCACGACCGACCTGAAGGCGGAGCCCGCAGCCGTGCTCACCGGCGAGGACATCATCAAGATTCAGCGGATCGTGCGGAAGATTCCCGTCTCCGACCACGTCGTCGATTACGCCGTGGAACTGACGCGGGCGTCCCGGCCGAAAGAGGGGAACAACGTCCCGAAGTTCATCGAGGAGTATCTGACGTGGGGCGCCGGGCCGCGGGCCGCGCAGTATCTGATCCTGGGTGCCAAGGCCCGTGCGGTGATCCGAGGCCGATACAACGTGTCGTGCGACGACGTTCGCGAGATCGCCCACCCGGTGCTGCGGCACCGCCTGTTCACGAACTTCAATGCCGACGCCGAGGGCCTC
>JAQTVL010000541.1 GCA_028706835.1 Phycisphaerae bacterium
CGGCGTGGGCAGCACGGTTTCGTTGGCCGGCCCGGTTGTGGCCAACGCGCTCATCATCTCCACCGGCGACGACGCCGACACGGTGACGATCGCCAACGCCACGATTACCACGACCGCGACCGTCAACACGGGCGCCGGCGACGATGTGGTCACGATCACCCATGCAGCCAACGGCAGCACGGACATTAACACCGGCGACGGTGCTGACGCGGTGACTGTGGCCGCGGGCAGCACGCTCGGCGGCGGGACCACGAACCTCGGCACGGGCGACGATACGCTGACGCTTTCCAGTGCCATGAACAACGTCAACGGCGGCGACGGAGCCGACCTCGTTACGCTGCACGCTGGCGGCAGCATCGCGGGCACGTTTGACGGCGGCGCGGGCTACGACCAGGTCGTCTACGATAGCGACGGCGCCGACGGCGACGACTATGTCGGGGCCGTGACGGTGAACCGCCAGACCGGCGTCGCAACCGACGTGGCGCATTTTGCGAACGTCGAGCGGTTCGCCAGCACGAACAACGCGGCTGACACGCTGATCGGCGCGAACGCGGCCAGCACCTGGCACATCACCGGCGCCAACGCCGGCGATATCGGCGGGGCGGGCGTGTTCGACTTCGTCGGCTTCGGCAACCTGACCGGCGGCACGTCGGACGACGCGTTCCAGTTCGCCGCGGGCGCCAGCCTGTCCGGCGACTTGGACGGCGCTGCCGGCTACGATACGATCGACTACGATGCCGCCCCGTTCGGCGCCGCGGCGACCGTGCTCATGGACGGCGCCCATGGCGGCACGGCCACTGGGATCGACGGGCGGTTCGACGGCATCGATGAAACCATCGGCGATGCCGACTTCGCCGGCGACAATTCGCTCACCGGCTACGACGCAGCCAACGTCTGGACCTCCACCGGCGCCAACGCCGGAAACATCGACGGGACGTTCTTCTACCAGAACTTCGGCACCGTCAACGGCGGCGGCGGTGACGAGAACTACATCATTGGCGACGGCGACCTGCCCGCCGGCCCGCTGGACGGCGGCGACGGAAACAACGTCCTCGACCTGACTGCCTGGAGCGACGATACCACCTGGTATATCACCGGCGACAACGCCGGCACCGTTGTCACGCCGGCGGGAAGCTTCGACTTCATCAACATGACCCAACTGCTTGGCGGCGACGGGCGCGACACGTTCATCTTCAGCGACGGCAGGATCCTGAGTGTCGGCCTGGACGGCGGCGCCGGCCAGGATACCTTAGACCTGAGCGCCTACACGTCCGAGAACGTCTGGACGGGCAGTCGCCCGAACGGCAATGTCGCGACCGCTCGCGGCAGCTTCGACTACGCCTCGGTCGAGAACATCGTCGCCGGGCTGGTCACCACCTTCCGCTTCAGCATGCTCGACCTGGTCGGCAGCTTCCGCCGCGAGACTCTGCCGAGCGAGATCGTGCAGGGCGCCAGCGGGCGAATCGACTTCCTGCTTACCAACCAGAGCAACGCCCGCATCGTCACCCGGCTGAATGTGACCTTCTACCTCTCGCTCGACGAAACGCTGGATGGCGCCGATATTCAGGTCGCCCAGGTGACAAACCACCGGGTCAACGTATTCCCCGGCAGGACCGATGTGTGCCACGCGACGGCCATCGTCCCAGCCGGCACCGCCCCGGGCACCTACCACCTGTTGGCCAAGGTCGACTCTGCCGACCAGGTTGACGAAAACGACGAGCTGAATAACCTGACCGTGGCCGACGGCACGGTCGACGTGCTCGTGCCGACGCAGGACCTGGCGGCTGTCTTCACGCGAATGACGCTGCCGACGAACGTCGTCCCAGGCGATCGCGGCATGGTCGCGCTGAACGTCACCAACAACGGCAACACGGCCGTGACCACGCCGGTCGGCGTGGACTTCTACCTGTCCGCCGACGGCGTGATCGACGGCGGCGACGTTCTGCTCTACAGCGTCGATGGTTGGCCGACCGGCATCCAGCCCGGCGCCGACAAGACGTTCCGCGCGGACGTGGTGATTCCGGATGGCACGCCCGCGGGTGCGTATCAGGTGCTCGCCCGCGTGGACGCGAACTTCCAGATCGCCGAGCCGAACGAGCTCGACAACGACGCCATGGCGGTCGGGACCGTCAACGTTGCGACGCCGTTCGTCGACCTGGTGCTCGGTTCCGGCCGGGTGAACCTGCCCGGCACGGTCGTCCCCGGCGACAACGGCAGCTTTACGGTCAACGTTCAGAACGTCGGCAACGTCCCAGCCCAGGGCCTGATCGATGTTGACGTGTATGCCTCGATCGACGGCGTGCTCGACGGCGGGGACACACTGGTGGCCAGCGCGATCGGCCGGCGGATCAGCCTCCAGCCGAACGCCGACGGCACGATCACAATCCCTGTGACCCTTACGTCGGACCTGCTGCCCGCCACCTATCAGTGGCTGGTCTCGATCGACAGCGGCAACGCCGTCGTCGAGTCCAACGATCTGAACAACGTGCAGCCGCTCGTGGCCCAGGGCACCGAGTTGGTCTGGAAGTTCGGCAACTTCGCCGGCCGGAGGGGCGTGCAGTTGCACGTCGAAGACGCAGCCGGCACGCCGACCATCTTCTCGTTGTCGGGCGTCGGCGTTGGCAGCGTGCTTGGCGGGCCGGACTTCGACGAGATCGTCATCGTATCCACGAACAACAGGACCTCGGTTCGCGTTCGCACGGTTGACGGGATCGCCCAGGCGGATCGGATCACCGTCCGCCAGCCGCTAGGCCGGTTCTATGCCCCGACCCTGGCGGTCAACGGCGTGATTACCCTGGACGCCCCCGTCCGGCAGTTCGTCATCGCCAACCCGCCGACGGTGAGCATCCTGGCCACCGATCCGCTCGCGGCCGAGGCCGGGCCGGACACCGGGCTGTTCACGATCACTCGCGACACGATCACGACCGGGGACCTGACCGTTCGGTTCGCGTTGTCCGGCCGGGCCATCCTGAACACCGACTACACGCTCAGCGTCGGCGGCGTGCCGCTGGCGGCCAACGAGGTGCTCATCCCGACGGGCGTGGATCACGTGGACATCCTGGTCACGCCGATCGACGACGCCCTGATTGATCCCGCCGAGAACGTGGTTGTGCGGCTGCTCCCGGGTCCGATCTACGTCCTCGACCCGATCACGGCGAACACCACCGCCTCGGTGGCGATTGCGGATAACGATTGAGTGACCTGAAGCAGTAACGATGACGTTTCAGTGAAGTGTGTCAGAGCCCAGGGACCGCCGTCCCTGGGCTTTTCTTCTGTCTACGTCGCGCCGAACAGCGTACGCCGGGAGTGGAAGAGAGGCTCACACGCACTACAGCATAAATGGGTCGTGACTTTTCTCCCCCTACGTTACAGCCAAGGCGAATCTGGCTCACGAAAAGAGAGGTCCGGCGAGGTTCGGCGTTCGCGTTCCTTGACGCACGCGGATTCCTGCCCTACCATGCGGCGAAACAAGGAGCGACCATGGAACGTCCCAACCCAGGCCGGTATTCCCCGCGCGAGCGGCTGCTTCGCATCCTGCGGCACGAGAAGGTCGATCGG
>JAQTVL010000542.1 GCA_028706835.1 Phycisphaerae bacterium
GTTCGCGGATATGGGGCCGCCCTCTACGCCGCGAGCATGGCCGCCCGGGGCCGGTTCATCATCATGGCTGACTCCGACGACAGCTACGACCTGGCCGACCTGATGCCGTTCGTGGCGAAGCTGCGTGAGGGGTTCGACCTGGTGATGGGCAACCGCTTCGCCGGCGGAATCAAGCCGGGCGCGATGCCCTGGAAGAACCGGCACATCGGCAACCCGCTGCTGTCGGGCGTCGGGCGGCTGTTCTTTCGCAACGCCGCCCGGGACTTCCATTGCGGCATTCGCGGCTACACCAAGGACGCATTCGTGAGGATGGACCTGCGGACGACCGGCATGGAGTTCGCGAGCGAGATGGTCATCAAGGCCACGCTGATGGGCATGAAAGTGACCGAGGTGCCGACCACGCTCTCGCCCGACGGCCGGGATCGCCCGCCGCACCTTCGGCCGTGGCGCGACGGGTGGCGGCACTTGCGATTCATGCTGCTCTACAGCCCACGGTGGCTGTTCCTGTATCCCGGCTTGGCGATGATGCTTGTTGGGCTTGCGGTCGGCCTTTGGCTGCTTTGCGGCCCGGCGCACGTCGGCGGGATCATCCTTGACGTTCACACGCTGTTCTTCGCCGGCATCGCGGTGCTGCTCGGCTACCAGGCGGTCCTGTTCGCGACGCTTAGCAAGGTCTATGCCGCGACAGCCGGCCTGGCACCGCAGAATCGCCTGCTCGAACGGATGTTCAAGTTCCTCACGCTCGAGGTCGGGCTACTAGCTGGCGCCGGGCTGACACTGGTTGGCCTGGTCGGCGCGATCCTTGGTGTGGTAATGTGGAAACGTCACGGCTTTGGGCCGATGGACCCGGCCCGGCTGTTCAGGCTGCTGATTCCCTCGGGCGTATGCCTGGCGGTGGGCGTGCAGACGATCCTGTCGAGTTTCTTCCTGAGCGTGCTGGGGCTAGGCACGCGAAAGCAATAAGATTTCGGATTGTGGATTTCGGGTTGAAAGACAAGAGGACCGATCCTCGTTCGTCTGTTTCCTGATCTGAAATCCGAAGCAGTCCCACACGGAGGCGCACCCGTGGCTGACGATGCATCCAGGAACTCCGGCGGCCGATTCCTCTTCGTGATCGCGGTCCTGCTGTTCCTCGCCCTCGGGGCGATCTTCCTACCGCACTATCTCTACCGCCTCAACACCGACGCCACCGCGTACGTCACGGTTGCCCGGCTGTATCTGGCCGGTGATTACCACGCAGCCATCAACAGCTACTGGGGCCCCCTGCTCTCCTGGCTAATCGCCCCGCTGCTAGCACTCAAACTGGCGCCGCTGACGGCTGCTCGGATCGCGAACCTGGCCGTCGGCCTGGCGACGCTGTGCGCGATCCGCTCGCTCGGCCGGCAGATCGGCCTGTCCGGCCGATGGGCCAGCGCGCTGGCGTTGGCGATGGCGGCCCCGCTGGTCGGATACGCACTGATCATCCTCACACCGGACCTGCTGTTGCTGCTCATGCTGACGCTTTACGCCGCAACGGTTCTGCCCGACAGCTACCGGAGCAGCAGGTGGCGTGGCCCCGCAGCCGGCCTGTTCGCGGGACTGGCATATCTGTCCAAGAGTTACGCCCTGCCGTTCTTCGTCGCCCATTTCTTCGCGGTCAACCTGCTGCACTGGTTCCGCTCGCGACGACGTCCCCCCTCTCCCCTTCGGGGAGAGGGCCGGGGTGAGGGTGGTCCGCAAGGCGCCGCGTCGCTTCAGAGTTCAGCCATCGCGGCCTACGGCGATGAGTCCCCTTCCCACACGCAGCCCATTCGCGGCCCCCGCGTGTGCTCCAACTTCCTCCTCGGAGTGCTTGCTTTCGCGATGGTCGCCGGCGCGTGGATCGGAATGCTCCACCACAAGTATGGCCGGTGGACCGCCGGTTCGTCCAGCGCGCGGACGCACGCGATTGTCGGCCCGGAGATATACCCCGACGACCCGCTGTTCAATCGCCTGCTGCCGCCGCCAAGCGATAACGGACTGAGCTGCTGGGACGACCCGTCCACCATCCCGGCCATGCCGTCGTGGCGGCCATGGGAATCGCGCGACAACATGAGGCACCAGTGGCTGCTGGTCCGCACGAACGCAATGACGGTGTTCTGGCCGATCGCATGCTTCGCGCCACTGGGCGTTGTCGCGCTGGCGGCGTTCCTCGTCGCGCCGTTTCGGCGACGTGCCGCCAGGTCGATCCGCCGGTCGGCTATTCCGCTCCTGCTGACGATCGCGCTCTTCGCCGGCGGCTATCTGCTGGTCTGGGCCGAGATGCGGTATCTGTGGTTCGTGGTCCTCCTGCTGCTGGCGATGGGCGTGATGCTCATTGAGCAGACGTTCGCAGCCGTTGCATTGCCGCGGGCAGCCGTCGCCCTGCTGGTCGGCTGGCTGGTGGCGTCGTGCTGGTTGCCCGCGCTGCGCGAGTTGATCGCCCGTAGCGATCAGGGCGAGGATGTGTACAAGCTGGCAATCCTGCTCCGCGAAGACTACGGCCTGCACGGCAACATCGCTTCGAACGCCGATTGGCCCAAGTCGCTGGGCATCGCGTTCCACCTGCGGGCCCGCTACTATGGCCAGCCGGACGGCACGCCCGCCGACAAGCTGCTGGACGATCTGCGATCGCACGGCATCGACTACTACCTGATATGGGACAGCGATCCGCGAATCCCGCCGAACACACCGATGCGCGAGCTCACCACTGGAAGAATCAAAGGGCTGCGGGTCTACGCCGTCAGCGAATCTTTGACCCCTACGCAACCGACGACCCACCCGTAGAGGACTTCCGAGTGCCGAATTATTCGGCATTCGGCACTTGGCACTCGGCACTTAAGCCCTCCCCCCGCTCGGACCGATATTGTTATCGGACATGGCTGAACGATATTCCATTCTGAACCGACTGGTCGCGATGACCGGGCCGGCGGTCGAGGACGCGCTGCTTCGGGCGATCGACCTGAGCGATCCCGACGAGCAGCAACCACTCGTCAACCTGATGCTCGATCGCGCCCAGCCCCGAGGCCTGCTCGGACTGGTGGCTCGATTTCACAATCTGCCCGGCCCGCTGCGCGATCGGCTGCGGGAACGGGCGGAGGATCTTGCCGCCGGCATCAAGGCAGGCATCGCGTCCGACACGCACCAGACGCGGGCCAACGCCCTTTCGCTGATCTCGTCCGGGCGGTATCCGTCGCTCGCGATCTACGCAGCCATGGCGACGTCCGATGTCGACCGCGGCCTGGCGGACCAGGCGGCGGAGGCGACGCTCAACTTCGTTAATCAGTACCTGGCCCGCACGCCGGTGCCGCCGCCCGCAGACGGGGCCGACCCAACCGAACGCACCCTCTACGACGAGTGGCGCCAGACGCGCCAGCACATCGTCGTCGCCGTCCGCACGGCGCTGGCCAGTTTCCATTCGCACCATCGCACCGCGCCGCTCGAATGCGCCGTCCGATTGGCAGACGAGCTGGCCGACGTGCTTCGCCCATTTCTCGAACAACCGAACAACGACACGTCAATCGCCCTTCAGGACTTGGCGACCAGTTCGATCCGCCTGGG
>JAQTVL010000543.1 GCA_028706835.1 Phycisphaerae bacterium
TTACCGCGTTCGTCTAATCGCACGGGCCGGGGCTTGGCTGAGGCGAGTCAGTAAGGCCATTGCGGCCAACGGGTTAGCCTTACCATGTTCCACTGCGGCATATAGGTTCGTTACAGGGGATATCGAGATATGCGGTGTTTTCAGGGCCAACCTGACGCCGCCGCATCGGAAGACCTTACGCCGGCGTCGCACGACATCACTTTGCGATCGAAGCAAGCCCAGAGATGGCCGTCCCGGGGCTTTTCTCGCTTGGGGCGACTTGGCGCGGAACCCCGCGTACGCCGGCGGGTTCAATGCGGCAGGGCGGAACTTCCGCCACACCAGCCGGGGAGGATCATGATGCAAGCCTGCCTGCGCGTAGTCGTATTCCTGGCGATCGTGATCGGATTGTCGGCTGTCGCGTTGGCCGACTCGCCGATCTTCACGCCCGTCCACCTCGCGGGTCAACCCGACGCCATCGTGAGACTTAAGCTCTCCCCGGCGACGCAGCCCGGACACTTGCAGGCCGAGGTGGTCGAGATGCTCAAACGAGGCAAGATCACCAGCAGGGCTGACCTGAATATCGAACGCGGCCTCGATGCGTTCAAGGCGGGCAAGTCGACAACGAGGCCCCAGTTGGACATCGACCTGACCGCCGCGCCGCACAAGGCGAAACAAGCGGCGGTCGCCAAACTGTGCAAAGATTCCGAGACCGGCCTGGCGATCCTGTTCCTCGGCGAGTTTCACGAGGATGGTGCCGAAGAAGGAGGCGGGCGGCAAGTGCCAGATGGCTATATGCACCACGAAGGCCGGTGGATCAGTCTGTATCGCACCAAGTCCGGCGGGTTGGAGATGGAGAATATCGAGGATTACATGGAGGGGGTATGGGCCGGCGACACCGACCAACTGCTTCGCATGGTGAAGTATGTTTTGACGGACAGAAACCCTGTGATTCCCCGGACCCCAGATGTGGGGTGGGATCGCACCGCCGAGGTCGCCAAGGGCAAGGGGCTGACCAAGGCGGAACTGCTGATGCCCGTGGATCTCGACGGGGCGATGGCGGCGACGCTGTTCGTCGGGTTGCCCGACGGCGACCGCCTTTACCGCTACGACGCCAAGGCGGAAAAGATGGGCGATGTCACCGCTCGGTACAAGTTGGCGAGCATGTCGAAGTTGGCTGCCTGGGCCGACATCGACGGCGATCGCCGGCTGGACCTGATCAGTTGGGACGGGCGGAAGCTAACGGTGTTCGCGCAGCAGGCGGACGCGACGTTCCGCGCCCAGCCGGTGAAACTGGCCGACGCGGACACGTGGCGGGTCCTCGGGCTGGCGACCCTTGGCGTGGCGGGGCAGGCTGGGGCCGGCATTCTGGTCAGCACTGCGAAAGGTCCGATCCTGCTGACCGGCGGCGAGGGGGACAAGTGGACGGCGACTCCGCTGGCTCGTGGCACGGGCATCTTGCCCGTGTCCGAGGGCGGCACGAATCCAGACATGGGCAGGATGCCCATCCCACGATCCCGGCCCGACGATGAACTGAAGGAGCCGGCCGCCTGCGTGGTGGCTGACCTAGACGGCGACGGTCTGCCCGACGTACTCGAACCGTTTGCGAACGGAAGTCTGTTGCATCGTGGCCGGCCGCCTTCCCTCCCCGCTGGGGGGAGGGAGCAAGGGAGAGGGGATATGTTCGCCCCGCCGGTTCGCTGTGTTGTAGCGGCTGGCCCGGAGCGGGGCACTGTGTTCCCGGGGCAGGTGGGAGCTTACGATGCCAGCCGTGGGAAGATGCTCGTCGGCGATTTCGACAGCGATGGCTTGCTGGACATCTTCGCGATGGGAGCGGACCGCAACCGGCTTTGGCAGAACCTTGGCGATGGGAAGTTCGCGGAGAAGATCGGGCGATCCGGGGCGATTGCCTACCTCAGCAAGCCAGGCGGGATGCACGGAACGGTCTGCGACGTGAACAACGACAACCGGGCAGACCTGTTGATCGTCTACCCGAACAGTTCACCGCAGGTATTCTTCAATATCGGGTTTCGCAGCTTAGACCACGCCCACCACATGGACCTCCATGCGATGGGCCTTCTGCCGGAGGCGGAGGAAGGATGCCGCGCCGGCTGCATCGGCGACTTCGACGGCGACGGCGCGGAGGACATGGCGGTGATTGCCGCGAAGGGCAGCCTGCACGTGTTCTACCGGAAGGTCTATCAAGACGAGAACGCCCTCTGCCTGCGCGTGGCGCTCTCGCCGAAACTGGCGGGACCAGTGAACGTGACGGTCGCCAATCCGTTCGACACCTTCCCGGCGACTGCCTGGCAGGTGACGGCAGGCCAACCGATTTCGGCGGGCCGGAGATCAATCGGCCACCTGACGGCGAAATGGCGACTCCCCGGCGGCCCAGCCCGCGAGAAGACGGTGAAACTCACCAACGACGCGGTTCGCCTGACGATCGAGCCGGAGGCGAAGGAGTAGGGCCGGGGGCGAGTTCTTGCCCGCGGTTCGGGGGCGTGTTCGCCTCTTTCGCCGTTTGTGGATCGCGGCCACTGCTTTGCCTGCTTCCTCGCCGGTGCAGCCGGGGCTTTGGAGTGCGTGGGACGAAGGCCCAGCTTTCACTGGGCGACGCGCATCGAACACGGCAAACATCGCCGAACGGCAAGCGGGGAGCAGGGGCCGGTTACCTGGGTTCGCAGTCGAAACACGGGGCGAGCGGAGCACCCTCACCCGCCGCATACGCGGCACCCTCTCCCAGAGGGAGAGGGTTAATCCGGGGTTTTCTACAGAGCAAGCCAGTCCCCGTTTCGTTCGTCGCTCGCGCTTCGTCTCCCCGTCTCCCCGTCTCCCCGTCCCCCCGTCCCGGCGTCTCCGCGTCCCGGCGTCTCCGCGTCTCGGCCCTGACGCTCTCGACTTCCGCTGGCGGGGCTACAATTCGATAGGCAGGCCTGGAAATCAGGTGCAACGGTGACGGAACGGGAAAGCAGGGCGAACAGGCTGAGCAGGGCGCATGCGCTACGCTACCTCGGGGCGGTGGCGCTGGTGGCGGGGCTGTACTTTGCCATGTCGCGGCTGAACCTGCCGCTGCGGATCGTCAACTGGCGAATCTCGGCGCTCTGGCCTGCGTCGGGGCTGGCGCTGGCGGCGGTGCTGCTGGGCGGGTATCGGTTGTGGGTCGGGGTGGCGATCGGGGCGGCGGCGGTCAGCGTGGCGACGCGGATGCCCTGGCCGCTGGCGGCGGGGTCGGTTGTGGCGGCGACGGCGGCGCCGCTGCTGGCGGCTTGGGTGCTGCGGCGGATTGTCGGGCTCCGAAACACCTGCGACCGCGTGCTGGACATCATCGCGCTGACCGTGATCGGCGGGGGCGTGTCCGGGGCGGTCACGGCGACGGTCGGCTTGGCGGCGCTGTGCCTGGCGTGGCCTACGCACTGGCGGGCGTTCTGGCCGCTGTGGGGCACGTGGTGGCTGGGCGACTGGCTTGGGGTGATGCTGGTCGGGCCGGCGGCGCTGGTGTGGGCGACACGGTGGCGGGAGGCGGCGCGGTGGCGGGTGCTGGCGGAGGGCGGGGCGGCGCTGTCGGCGGTGGCGCTCG
>JAQTVL010000544.1 GCA_028706835.1 Phycisphaerae bacterium
TGATCGAGTCGCCGATGCGGGCGCCGATATCGTCAGCCAACCGGCCGTTCAGCACGCAATGGCCCGGCGGGACGGTCAGCCAGTCCGACAACGCGGCGATCTGCACGTCGCCGGTTCGGCGGGGCGGCTTTTCCGCCCCGCCATCGCCCTGCGGGCCGCTGACGCCGCCCTGCACCGTCAGGCCGACAACCGCGGGCTCGAAATACCGCGTAAAGTCCGGCTGCGTCGTCAGTCGCTTGCCCAGCGACTGCTCGAACAACGTCGGCGACGCGAGCGCGTAATCCACCGGTCCCAGGCGATCAATCGCCAAGTTTGCCAGGCTGCCGCGAACGCTGTCGCCGACGAACATTGCGCCGGTGAGCACCGCCGTGGCGACGGCCATGCCCGCGACCACCGCCAGGTTCGCCCGCCAGTGGTGGACGAGGTTTCGCAGAAGCAGGCGGAATGAGGTCATCGGCTTCAAGCCAGCTTCCCCTCGACCAGCCGCAGCGATCGGCCAACCTGCGCTGCCAGCGATTCGCTGTGCGTTACGACGATCAGAATCGCCCCGGTCTCGCCGGCCAACTCGACGAACAATTCGCCGACCGCGCGGGCAGCCGGCGCGTCGAGGTTGCCGGTCGGCTCGTCGCACAGCAGCATGGCTGGGCGGTTCATCAACGCGCGGGCAATCGCCACTCGCTGGCGCTCGCCGCCGGACAGTTCAGCCGGCACGTGCTCGCGGCGACCGGACAGGCCAACGCGGGCGAGCAGTTCCTCCGCCCGGGCGACATCGGCGCGGTCGACGGCGCCGGCGGCGAGCTTGGCCAGCAGCACGTTTTCCAGGGCGGTACACTGCGGCAGCAGGTGGTGATCCTGGAACACGAAGCCGACTCGCCGGCTGCGGAATTGCGCCAGGTCGGCGGCGGACAGCGCGAACGGGTCGACTTCGCCCAGTCGGACCTGCCCGGCGGTCGGGCGATCCAGTGTGCCAATGATGTTCAGCAGCGTGCTCTTGCCGGAGCCGCTGGGGCCGAGGATCGCGACACGATCGCCGGGCGCGAGCGACAGCGACACGCCGCGAAGAACGCACAGAGGCTCCGTCGGCGTGGGGTATTCCTTCGTCACGTCGGTCAGGACGAGCGATGCTGGGGGGGCGGTCATGGACGGCTCCGTGTACTGCACCAGACAGCGACAAGGTCGCGAAACGGCAAAGCCGGAAGCCGTCGTGCGTCGCTACTGCCCACGCGCGCCGGCTTTGCGGAAGACTTTGAGCATGTTACCCGCCATCTGAGCATCTGTGAACCGCGCCGCGACAGAGGCCCGGCCGGCGGCGCCAAGCGATTCGCGACGGGCGCGGTCCCGCAGCAGGTCGGCCAAGGCGTCCGCCAACGCCGGCGCATCGCCCGGCGGCACGAGCAGGCCGCCGCCGGTCGCGGCGATCAACTCGGGGAACGACCCGCTGGCCGGCTGAACGACCGGCACGCCGCAAGCGAGCGCTTCGAGCACGTAGATGCCCTTCGGCTCGGGGAAACGCGCGGGCACGCTGAATACGTCGATGCCGTGCAGCAGGGCGATCTTGCCCGCGCGATCCACCTCGCCGAGATGCACGTGGCTGTCGCCGAGCGCCGCGGCCCGAACCGCATCGCGATACCATGGCTCATCGCCCGGCCCCAGCCAACCGGCGGTGCGAAGCTCGGCCGACTCGAAGCCCGGCCTGGCTCGCAGCAACGCGAATGCAGCCAACAGGTGGTCGAGGCCCTTGGCGGCACAGACTCGCGCGAGGTAGCCAACCGTCGGCCGGCGGTCCGCCGGCGGCGGGGGCGCAGCCGGGAAGTCGTCCATCCGCAGGCCAGGATACACCACGTCGACGCGATCGGCCGCCACGCCGATCCGCGGGGCGAAGTGATCGGCGTAGTATCGGCTGGCGGCAGTGAAGCGAGCCACGTTCGCGGCGGCGTCGCGGATGATGGCGTAAGCACGGCTGCGGTGGCGGTCGGGCAGTTGGTCGAGGAAGATGTCCTCGCCCGCGAGTTCGCAGACGATCGGCACGCCGAGGCGGCGTTTCAATGCGCCGGCCACGCCCACGAACATCGCGTTCGGCAGCAGAACAACGTCCGGCTGGACGTCGTCGGCCAGGTAGCGCAGCAGGCGGGCAAGCTCCTTCCGCATCGACCCGTCCTCGCCGTCGAGCACGCTGATCGTCAGCGGCCCGAGGCTGCGCGGGTCGGTCGAGCCGGCCCGCCGACCTGCCAGCCGCAGCAGCCAGCGGCGATCGAACAGCCAATCGATCCACCGCGGCGTGCGGCGGAAGAACCCGCTGGCATGTTGGAGGTAGACGTTGACGCCGCCGTAGAACACCCGGCTGATGCTCACGTCGCGTTCGTCGGTTCGCAGCGGGGTGTAGAGCGGGATGAGGCTGACGCGGTGGCCGGCACGGATGAGTGCGGCGGCGAGGGTGTTGTCGCGCATGCAACTGCCGCAATACATCCCGCCCGCACCGGCAGCAAGAATGGCGATGTTCATGTTTCGAGCATGTTGATCCTGAACTTGTCCGGCGCCAGCGAGGCGTAGACCTCGGCCACGCCGACCACGTCTTCCATGCTGTCGAGGATCGGCGTGCAGACGGCCAGGATCGGGTAGCCGCGGAATTCCCACTCCTGCACGGCCGTCCGTCCGGCGAACGCCTCCGCCATCGCGGGCGTGACCGGGTGGTTGCCCGGCCGAACCGAGCAGTGATGCATGTCGACCGGCACGACGATCTCGGCCTGGCCGTCCTTGAACGGCCGCCAGGCGATCACGCCGATGTCGCCGTCCTCCAGCCGCTTGAGCTTCATCAGCGTCCGCTTGACGGCGAGGAACTTCTCGTGATCGACCTGGTAGTCATCGCCGGTGTTCAGTGCCGGGTCGATCGGAATGCCCTTGAACGCCTCGCCGTCGACGAGAACGGTGGCTGCGCGGGCGATCCGGCGGAGGCGCTGCTCGGTGGCGGTTCGGACGGAGGACTTAACGCGTATCTTTGACATCAGTCATCTCCTTGCACAATCACATCGTTCCCGATCGGGGAGCGGTCACGCACGTTCGATGGCGGTCGCCAGTTCCGCCCGCGCCGCCTGCCAGGCGCTCGCCGCCGCGGTGTTCCACGCGCGGGCGGTCTTCGACGTCGTCAGGATGTCCGCGCCGCCGGCTTCGACCGCCTCTTCACGCTGATACCAATCCTCCCGGCCGCGAGCGCCGATCGTCCGGCCGACGATCTCGTCGGCCGCCTGCCGCGACCCGGTCTTGCTCGTCAGCAGCGTCAGCAGGGCATGGTCCTGCATGCCGCGATGGAGCACCTTCAGCCTCAGGCTGGCCAGCGGGCCTTCGATGCCGAACCGCGCGCCTGGGTAGATGCAGTGATTGTTGCCGACGTCGACCTTGTCCCAGTTGCCCCAGCCAAATGCGTTCCACCAGCAGAACCCGTCCGTCTCGCGGCCCCAGGCGATCCAGGCCCAGCGGCGGTTGTCCAGCCGGTCCGCCGCGGCGATCGGCCCGGCCCCGCCGTAGAACCACACCTTCTGCCCCTTGCCGCGG
>JAQTVL010000545.1 GCA_028706835.1 Phycisphaerae bacterium
GCGGGACCCGAAGAGCTTCACGTTCAACGCCGACGCGATCCGCGTGGCGTCGGATCGGCAGATGCTCTACAACGACAAGCGAGCCAACACCAAGGGCAAGGTGCCCGACGACGTTTGGACCCTCTGCCGGCACTGCGCCCGCGTGAACTCGCTGGCCGGCAACGACGCCTCGACCGACCAATGGCTGATGTCGCGGGTGTGCGGCACGTTCAAGGAGCGCGTGCAGTGGCATCCGTGCCAGATGCCGGAGGAAGTGCTCGAACGGATCGTACTTGCCTCCAGCAACCCCGGCGACCTCGTCTTCGATCCGTTCTCCGGCTCCGGCACGACGCTGTCGGTCGCCAACCGCCTCGGCCGGCATTGGCTCGGCACCGACATCAGCCCGGACTACGTGCGGAACGCCAACGAGCGGATCACGGCCGTCGCACCGGGCAACAAGCCTAAGTCGCCCGAGGCCGATGGCGGGCTCTTCAGGTAGTTCATCTGTCATTCATTCGGGAGTGGCACGATTCGGTGGCAAGAACGATTCTTCGCTGTTTGTGGAGTGCGGTAGCGCAGCTACCGCTTTGGGTTGTGCAACGTCGCGCCTGCCCGCCAAAGCGGTAGCTGCGCTACCGCACTCCACGAAAAGACGGATTGGCAAGCATACCGCCAACTCTTGCCGCACGCATTCATTCGGCATTCGGCATTTCTGGTCCGGCGCGGTATCATGCCTCCAACCCGTTGGAGGACACATCGTGGCTGTCGCCTACTTCGACTGTTTCGCCGGGGCCTCCGGGGACATGATCCTCGGGGCCTTGCTCGACGCCGGACTGCCTCTGGACCAACTGTCAGCCGAACTCGCCAAGCTCGGCCTGCCCGGCTACACGCTGTCGGCTGACCGCATCGTCAAGCAGGGCTTCGCCGCGACGAAGTTCGGCGTGAAGTCGCCCGAGACGGGGAGACCGGTTGACCACGTCGAGGACGAACACGAACACCCGCACAAGCACGCGCACCCCCACCGCCACCTCGCGGATATCCGCGGACTCATCGAGTCCGCGCCGATCGCGGGCCGCGCCAAAGGCCGGGCGATTGAGGTCTTTACGCGGCTGGCGGAGGCGGAGGCGGCGGCCCACGGCGTGGATATCGAGGCGGTCCACTTCCACGAGGTCGGCGCGGTCGACGCCATCGTCGACATCGTCGGCGCGTGCATCGCCGTGGAACTGCTCGGCATCGATCGCGTGCTCGTCTCGCCGCTGCCGCCCGGGTCCGGCACGGTCAAGTGCGCCCATGGCCTGATGCCCGTGCCGACGCCGGCGACGGCGGCCCTGCTCAAGGGCGTGCCGCTGGCGGCCAACGCGAACCCCGGCGAACTGCTCACGCCCACCGGCGCGGCCATCCTGACCACGCTCGCGGACGAATACGTTGAGTCGATACCCGCCGGCCTGAAGATCGTCACCGTCGGCGTCGGCGCGGGCACGCGCGACGGCGCGAACGTGCCCAACCTGCTTCGCGTGATGCTGTGCGAAAGAACCGGGCCCGAGACGGGCCGGCTCGCTGAGAAGACGGGCGACACCGTCGTCCTGATGGAGACCAACCTGGACGACCTGGACGGCGTGGCGATCGGCCACTGTTTCGGCCTGCTGCTGGACGCCGGGGCGCTGGACGTGTGGGCCACGCCGATCACGATGAAGAAGAACCGCCCGGCCTACATGCTGTCGGTGCTGGTCGAGCCTGGCTCGCCGGCGGAGGCTGCCTGCCGCACCATCCTGTTCAGCCAGACCAGCACGTTCGGCCTGCGGGAGCAGACGCTGTCGCGGACGATTTTGGCGCGGGCGCACGAAGTGGTGCAGACGCCCTACGGCCCGATCCGCATCAAGGTCGGCCGGCTGGGCGATACGATCCTCCAGAGCCAGCCGGAATATGAGGACTGCCGCGAGGCGGCGACGCGGACGGGCGAATCCCTGACCGAGGTCCGCCGAGCGGCGCTGGCGGCGTACCGGGAGCGACAATCATGATGGAACTCGTGGGACTCATCCTGGCTGACGGAAAGGCCGCCCCGTCGCAGGGCTGGCAGCCGATGCATGTAATCATGCTCGGGTTCGGGGTCTTGCTCGTCGGCTACTTCTTCATGCGGATGAACCGGCAACGGGCGATGCGGCAGGCCGGGGCCGGGCCGACGCGGGAGGATCGGGCCAGGGCGGCGCGCACGGCGGACGGCATTCGCGACCAGCTCGACGCGCTGATGGTGCAACTGGAAGAGCTGGCCCGGGCGACGACGGCCCAGATCGAGACGCGCTACACCAAGCTCGACGTTCTGCTCCGCCAGGCGGACGAGCGAATCGCGAAGCTGGAATCGCTGCTGGCGCAGGCCAACGGGCAAACGCCGAAGCCGCCCGCGACCAACGGCGACGCCGTCCGCCCCGAACATCGCCAAATCTACGAACTGGCGGACGCCGGCCGGCCGCCGGTCGAGATCGCCCAGGAGACCGGCCGGGACGTGGGGGAGGTGGAACTCATCCTCGCGCTGCGGAAGAAGAGTTAACCGCCGATAGACGCCGACGAACGCCGATAAGAGGATTGCCCACGAAGGGCCACGAACGGCCGCGAAGAACGGCGAAGAGAATTGACCGCAGATGCACACGGATGCACGCAGATGACCGAATTCCGCAGAGGAGAAACAATGTTCAAGAAACTGCTCCTTGCCGTTCTTGTCGTCTTTGTGGTCGCCGCGATCGTCGGGTCCCGGTTCGGCTCCAACTTGCCCGCCCCCGACGCCAAAGACCTCGCGGACAAGTCCAAGACCGCTAACCCAACTACACCCACGCACCAAGGCGACGCGAGCCTCAATCAGAGCACGCCACCCGCGCAGACTCCGCGTCCACAACCCACCCAGACGCCTAAAGCCGATCCACCAACAGAGCCACGCCTTACCGACGAGCAGAAGGACTATATCGGTTATGCTCGCCAGTACCGTACGGCATGCAAGGCGCAACGCGGCCAATCCCCGGTGCTTGATCTTGACGATTCCACCCAAATACTCGGTACGCTCCCAGGCAATTTCCAGATTTCTCAGATTATCGACTCGCGCACCATGATAGCCTGGCAAATCAGCGGGGAGTTCGACTTGCCTGGCCAAGCAGTTTGGATTGAAGGAATCAGCACTAAGGGCGACGCCGACGGCAAGAAGTTTTCTTTCAAAGGCAATACCATCTTTGTCCGCAAGTCAACCAAAACGTACACGACTGTCCTTGGCGCCAATCGAACCATTTACGCCGTCGAAGCCCTTGACAACGAACTCCTGGAATGGGCTTCTCGCCAACTCAATGCCATCGAAACCAGACGAAACGCCCAGGAGGCGGAGGAGTGCCAGAGACGAGTCGCTGCCGCCCAGGTGAAATTGGATGAGGCACTCGCTTCGCTGAAGGTAACTCTTCACCCGTCTGCAAGAAATCCCAAATACTATCTGGCTAATACTTGCGCCAGGCCCTCCGTTGTGGTACACAATGGGCCATGACGAATCGCTCGTCCAATCCATCGGTGCTTGATGCGT